>NZ_DAIUCK010000057.1:0-20267 GCF_036846205.1 Rhabdothermincola sp.
CGTCGTAGTAAGGCTTGCGGTTCGCCGCGAGCTCGATCTCCGAGCCGACCTCGCGGCGGCCCTTGCGCATGTTGGCGACGACCGCGACGACGAAGCCGATCGACAGGATGACCGCGATCACGTAGCCGATCGCTCGCTGCGTGTTGGCCAGGACGATCTGGCCGGAGAGGACCTCCATCAGTGACCTCCACCCCCACCCGTGACGCAGTGGGGACCCTCCGCTTCCTGGCCGGTGGTGTTCGTGCCGATCGGCGGCCCTTGGATGACGGTGCCGGTGTCGACCGTGAGCACCCCACCGGTGACCTCGGTGACGAACCGATCCATGCCCCGGGGGGCCGGGCCGCCCTTCTTCTCACCCGCCTGGTTGTACTGGGAGCCGTGGCAGGGGCATTCGAACCACTGGGAGGTCTTGCAGTCGGGCACCCGGCATCCCAGGTGCGGGCACTTCTGGTAGAGGACCGCCAGGCCGGCCTCCATGCTGTTGAGCACGGGCTGCGGGTAGACGGCCTTCGCCTTGTCGATGGCGGCCTCGGGGTAGTTGGTGATCCACATCCGCCCTTCGGCCACGTAGTAGAAGCCGTCGTTGGCGTCGACCGCGGCCTTGATGTCCGCGACGTTGCCGACGCGGATCTTCGAGCCGAAGCCGCCCTTGGGCTGGGGCCACAGGAACGCCAGCACTGCAGCGCCGAAGCCACTGAGTCCGAGGCCCATCAACAGCACGATGCTGCGGTTGAAGAACTGGCGGCGGGTGACTCCCAGGGTGTCCGGATCGGGCGGGACGTACGGCGCAAGATCAGCAGCACCCGCGGTCACCAGCTCGGCTCCGCCCCCACGGCGCTCGACCTCCACCGACCGTTCGACCTCACGACCGGTCGTGCGGGTCGCTCCGGCCAGCACAGCCGGCTCCCCACGGTCCCGCTTGAGGGTCTCGCGGGAGAGCAGGCCGGTCGCCTCGTCGGTATCGCGCCGTCTCGCGGCGGCCACGAGCAGGACCAGTGCGAGCACCACGACGACGGGCACGGCGATGACGAGGGGGTTCATGACGAGCTCCTCGGGCTACGGCGGTGTGCGGCGACGACCATCACAGCTCGAAGTGGAGTCCCTCAGTCCAAGGGGCGACGAAGTTGAAGCCGGGCCCCCGGAAGAACGAGCCGATGATGACCAGCACCGCCCAGAACATCAGCTGGACCGTGAACAGCGAGATGGCGAACTTGCGGTCCTCCGGCTTGTTGCTGGGATTGCGGTCCATGAACGGAGCGAGGATCAGCAAGAAGATGCCCATGCCCGGGATGGTCACCCCTGCGACCATCGGGTGGAACATGGTGAGCAGCTCCTGCAGGCCCAGGAAGTACCAGGGCGCTTTCGAGGGGTTGGGGGTCTGGTTGACGTTGGCCAGCTCCAGCAGTGGGGCGTCGACGAAGATCGAGAACAGCAACGTGAACGCAGTGATCGCCAGCGCGGCGACGAACTCGACGGCCAGCAGGTGCGGCCACACATGCACCTTGTCCTGCGGGGTGGCCTTGACGTCCTGGATGGACCCCGCCTTGACCACCGTCAGCAGCCGCTGGGTGTGACCACCGGGACCGGTGGCCGCGGGAGGTGGGGCCGCGGTGGCGACGGCGGCCGCCGCGGCTGCGGTGGGCGCACCGGCCTCGGCAGCAGCGCCGGTGCCCGCGGTGCGGGCTTTGGCGGCCCGGCTGCGTTCGAGCAGGTGAGCGGGGATCTTGCCGCCGCCGGCTGGTTCACCGGCGGTGGCGGAAGCCTCAGGGGCGGCCGGCTCCGCGCCGGCCTCGGCCGCCTTCTTCTCGGCGGCCTTCTGCCGGGCGGCTTCCGCTCGCTTGCGCAGGTGCTCGGGGATCTCAGTCATGACAACTCGCTGTCGGCCTAGAGGGGCCCGGAGATACCGCCGTCCTTGCGGACTCTCCAGAAGTGGATGGCCAGGAAGATGACGGTGACGAACGGGACGAACAACACGTGCAGCACGTACCACCGCAACAGGGTGTCGGTGCCGATCTCACGACCGCCGAGCAGCACGAACCGGACCTGGTCACCGAACACCGGCGTGTAGCCCATCATGTTCGTGCCGACGGTGACGGCCCAGAGCGCAAGCTGATCCCACGGGAGCAGGTAGCCCGTGAACGAGAGCAGCAAGGTGAGCGTGAGCAGGATCACCCCGATCACCCAGTTGAACTCGCGGGGGGGCTTGTAGGCGCCGTGGTAGAAGACCCGCGCCATGTGCAGGAAGACGGACAGCACCATCAGGTGCGCTCCCCACCGGTGCATATTCCGGACCAGCAGCCCGAAGGTCACCGAGGTCTGCAGGGTGTAGATGTCGTTCCACGCCTGTGCCGCGGTGGGCCGGTAGAAGAACATCAGGAAGATGCCGGTGATCGTGAGCAGGATGAACAGGAAGAAGCTCAGACCACCGAGGCACAGGGTGTAGCTGACCTTCACCGCATGCCGCTTCACCTTCACCGGGTGAAGGTGGTACAGCACGCTGTTCATGATCACGTACGAGCGGTTACGGGGGCTGTCGGTGTAGCCCTTGCGGAACACCGAACCCGGCCGGAAGATCGCGTTCCACGCCTGGGAGCCCTGCACCTGATCGGTCAGGTCTGAGACCTTCTTGGCGATCTTGCTCTCGCCCGGTCGACCCATCGTCTTGGCCACGGTTACTCCCTGTCTCCTCGGGCTCCGTCGTACGTGCGCTCGCTCGTTGCCGTCATCGCCCCCTACCCCAGTCGCATCCCGTAGCCGTAGCCGTGCGAGTTCGTACGCTGGTGCGGATCGCCCTCCGCGGGAGGATCACCGATCTTGCCCAGGATGATGACCCCGGTCGGGCAACGATCCACGCACAGTGCGCAGCGGGTGCACACGTCGTCGTCGATGGTGAAGATGACGTGGTCACGAGGGTCGGTGCCCGGCTGCTCGGTGCCCACAGCCTCGGCGATGGCATCGGGCCGCACCATGTGGATGCACTTCCACGGGCAGATGTCGACGCAGCCCTCGCACATGATGCACTCGGACTGGTCGATGTGGATGAACTGCTTCGGCTTGACGGCTCTCGACAACCAGGCTGCGTCGACCTCCTGCAGGATGTAGTCGTCACGGAACTCGGGCATCGGTGGGTTGGCGTCGGTCTTGGCCATACCCTCACCCCTTCCTGACCAGCGGCCGGCCGTAGTCGGACGTGGCGAGCTCGCGAGCGGCGGCCTCAGCCCGCTTGGAGCGATCGTTCCACCACGCCCACAGGAAGATGTTGAGACCGAGGAACACCACGTAGATGCCCACGACGATGAGGTCGCGGATCACCTGGTAGTTGAGCGTGAACGGGAGCGACCCCCCGAGCGCCTGCGGCTTGAGGATGTCGCCGGGCCCGTACACGAGGTTGTCAGGCCGCCAGTTGAGCTCGTTGTCGGCCCAGGTGAGCCACAGGTGCGGCACCATGCCGTAGACCCAGAACATGATGGCGAAGACGTACACGCCCGCCACGATCGCTTCGCCCCAGGTGGTCGGCGTGCCCGGCGGCCGTCGCTTGGCCACCGGGAAGACCAACGCCACGAGGGCGGCGGTCACCAGAAGCGATCCAACGAACGCAACCACCTCGTGGTGACCTCCTCGTCAGCCCGGCTCGTGAAACTTCTCACAATACTAGTGGGGCCTCTGCGCTCGACGGATCAGCCGGGGAGCGCAGAGCGCGTGACGACTGTGTTTAGCACGCCCCCGCCGAAGCGAGCACATCGACCGCGGGCTGGTCCGGGGCCCTCGTGCACTTGGCTCTCGGCGGTGTGCATCGCGTAGGGTGACGCGGTTCCGTTCCCGAGTCGATGAGCGGGCACGAGAACGGCACCGAACACGCCTGCCGCAGACCAGCCCGCGAGGAGCTTCGCCGTGACCGAAGTACCGGAGCACCTGCTCAAGCGCTCTCGAGACCGCCGTGCCGCGCTCGGACTCGGTGGCGAGGGAGGAGGCGAGGCCGCAGCCCCTGCTCAGCCGGCCGCAGGTGCCGAGGTCGAGCCCGCCACCCCCGCTGCTGCGGCGAAACCCGCGGCCGCGGCGCCCGCCGAGGTCGAGCCCGCCCCGCCGGCGCCGCTACCCCCCTACGTCGAAGCGGCGCTGACCCGCAAGCGCATCCCGTTCTGGGCCATGCCGGTGCTGGCCATCCTCCCGGTGTGGGCCATCCTCTACGCGGGGTCCCTCTCCCCGGCAAAGGTCGGCCAGGTCAGCCAGCTCGACCTCGGCGCGCAGGTCTACGCGGCCCGCTGCGCGAGCTGCCACGGTGGTGGCGGAGGCGGCGGTGTCGGCCGCCCGCTGGCAGGGGGCGAGGTACTCAAGACCTTCCCCGACATCGAGTCCATGCTCGAGTTCGTCGCCATCGGCTCCGACGGCATCGGCATCGGCAACGGCTACGGCGACCCCAACCGCGAAGGCGGCCAGCACATCGCCGGCTCCTACAACGGCAACAAGATGCCCGCCTTCGGTGACGTGCTCACCGACACCGAGCTGTTCGCGGTGGTGCGCCACGAGCGCGAGACCCTCTCGGGCGAGAAGCTCGAGGGGCAGGCTGCGGGCCCCGACGGGACCCGGCTCACCAGCAACGGCAAGCCCTATCTCGATGCCGCCGGCCAGCTCGTGACCCCTGATGGCCAGCCGCTGCTCGACGCCTCCGGCAAGCTCACCATCGAGATCGCCCAGGGCTCCCCGGCCGAACCGGGGCAGCCTTCGGGCCGCTAGGCGCACCTCCCCTGATGTGGGGATCGCGGGTCAGCCCGCTCGCGTGGAGCTACCCCGACCCTGCGACCCTACGCTGGCCGGCGTGAGCGCAGACCATCGCCACGACGTCCTCGTGATCGGCGGTGGCCCCGCGGGAGCCGCCAGCGCCTACTGGCTCGCCCAACGCGGCCACGACGTCGTGGTGGTCGAGAAGAAGACCTTCCCCCGCGACAAGACCTGCGGGGATGGGCTCACCCCGCGGGCGGTCCGCCAGCTCACCGACATGGGGTTGGCCGAGCAGCTCGCGGGGTACCACCGCTACGACGGGCTGCGCGCCGTCGCTCACGGCGTGACCCTGGAGCTCACCTGGCCCGAGCATCCCTCGTACCCCTCCTACGGGTACGTCGTGCGCCGGCGTGAGCTCGACCAACTCGTCGCGGACCATGCGGTCAAGGCCGGCGCGACCTTCCGGGCCGGCACCGAAGCACTCGAACCGCTACTGCGCGACGGGCTGGTCGTCGGAGCGGTGGTCCGGGATGCCGAGCGTGACGTCACCGAGCAGGTGCGTGCCCGCTACGTGGTCATCGCCGACGGCGCGAACTCGCGCTTCGGCCGAGCACTCGGCACGTCACGCCGACGCTCCTGGCCCCAGGGCATGGCCATCCGGGGCTACTACGAGAGCCCGCGCCACGACGACCCCTGGATCGAGAGCTCACTCGACCTGCGTGACCGCAACGGCAACTCGCTGCCGGGCTACGGCTGGATCTTCCCGGTGGGCGACGGCGAGATCAACGTCGGCATCGGCCTGCTGTCGACCTTCCGGGACTTCAAGTCGGTCAACACCACGCACATCCTCGACGAGTTCGCCGCCACCGCGCCCGTCTACTGGGGCATCTCCCCCGAGACCGCGACGTGCCCCCCGACCGGTGGGCGGCTCCCCATGGGAGGCTCGATCGAACCGAAGGTGGGCCCGACCTGGATCGTCGTCGGCGACGCCGCAGGGTCGATCAACCCGTTCAACGGCGAAGGGATCGACTACGCATACGAGACCGGCCGGCTGGCCGCCAGCCTGCTCGACGAGGCGCTCACCACCGGGGACGGCATGGCGCTGCAGCGCTACCCCGGCATGCTCGACGCGGAGTACGGCCTGTACTTCAAGGTGGCGCGGCTGTTCGCGAAGGTGATCGGCCAGCCGGCACTGATGAGGGAACTGACCCGGGCCGGCATGCAGTCACGAACCCTGATGGAGTGGGTGCTGCGCATCATGGCCAACCTGCTGCGCGACGACGAGGTGGGTCCCGCCGAGATGGCCTATCGGGCGGCGGCGGCCATCGCCCGGGTGATCCCCGAGCGCAGCTGAGCCCGGACCGGTGGCCGCTCAGCGGGTCGGAGGGCGTCAGTCCACCAACGGCTCGTGCCAGCCGCCGAACGGCGCGGCGAGTGCCTCGGCCTCGGGCGGCCCCCACGTGCCGGGGTCGTAGAGGCGCAACCGCGGCGGCCACTTGAGCAGGTCGTCGACGATCCGCCACTGCTCATCAACGCTGTCAGCCCGCCCGAAGCGGCGGGCGTCGCCTTCCATCGCGTCCTCCAACAGCCGCTCGTAGGGCTCCTCCGGGGTGCCGAAGAGCCGCTCCTCGGTCACCTCGAGGTCGACCGCGTGGGTGAGCAGCCGATCGCCCGGCGTCTTGGCGTGCACCTGCAGGAGGATCCCACCGACCCGCCCCAGACGGAAGCGCAGATGGTTGGGGTGCGGGACGGCAGCGGCGGCGTCACCGAAAAACATGCGGGGAGGCGCCTTGAACTCGACGATGGCCTCCGTCGCGGTCACCGGGAGGTGCTTGCCGGTGCGGATGAGCCACGGCACTCCCGACCATCGCCACGAATCGATCTCGAAGCGCAGCGCCACGAACGTCTCGGTGTCCGAGCCCGGGGCCACGCCCGGCTCATCGGCATAGCCCCGGTACTGGCCGCGGACCACCGACACCGGGTCGAACGCCTCAATCTGGCGGAACACCTTCACCTTCTCGTCGCGCAACGCGTCCGCGTCGGCCGCCACCGGCGGTTCCATGGCCAACAGGGCCACGATCTCGAGCAGGTGGTTCTGCACCACGTCGCGGATCGCCCCCGCGGTGTCGTAGAACTTCGCCCGTCCCGCGGTGCCGAAGTCCTCGGCCATGGTGATCTGGATGTTGGAGATGAAGTTGCGGTTCCAGATCGGCTCGAGCATCGAGTTGGCAAAGCGGAAGACCAGCAGGTTCTCGATGCCGTCCTTGCCGAGGAAGTGGTCGATGCGGAACACCGCCTCCTCGGGGAACGCCCGGCGCAGCACCTCGTTCAACGCCCGCGCGCTGTCTCGGTCCCGACCGAACGGCTTCTCGACCACGACCTTGGCCCCCTCGTTGACGCCGACCCGGTGGAGGCCCTCGATCACGTCGTCGAAGAGAGCCGGTGGGATGGCGAGGTAGAACAGCGGGTGGCGGGCGCCGTCCAGACGCCGCCGGAGCTCGTCGAACGTCGAGGGCTCTCGGTAGTCCCCGCTCACGTAACACAGCCGATCAGCCAGTCGGGACAACACGGTTTCGTCGATCTCGCCATGGGCTTCGATCGATTCGCGTGCCGCCCGCCGCAGGTCATCATCACTCCACGACGACGACGCCACCCCGACGATCGGGAACTCGACCACCCCCCGCCGAGCCAGCTCGTAAACGGCAGGGAAGATCTTGCGCCGGGCGAGGTCACCCGTCGCGCCGAACAGGACCAGCGCGTCCGTGGGCTCGTCGGCGCCGGCGTCCGCCATCGCCCTCATCCCCTCCGGCGGGCGACCTCGAGCGCCGCCTCGTGCGCGACCTCGACGATCCGATCGACGAGCTCCGGTGTGTGCGCCACGCCGGGGAACAGCACCTCGTAGGCACCCGGTGCGATCGCCACGCCCCGAGCGAGCAGCTCGTGGAAGAAGGCTGCGTAGAGCTCCTCGTCCGTGCGCTTCGCCCCGTCGTAGTCGAGCGGCGCGTCGGGCCCGAAGAACAGCCCGACCAGGCCGCCGAACCGCGGCACGATCGCGGGCAGCCCGGCATCGGCCAGTGCCTCCGAGAGCCCGCTCGCCAGCTGCTCGGCCGAGGCGCCGATCTGCTCGTACATCGCTGGCCCGAGCATCCCCAGCGCAGCCAAGCCTGCGGCGGTCGCCAAGGGGTTCCCGCTGAGCGTGCCGGCCTGGTACACGGGGCCCACCGGGGCGAGCGCGTCCATCACCTCGGCGCGACCGCCCAACGCACCGATCGGCAAGCCACCACCGATCACCTTCCCGAGGCAGGTCAGGTCGGGGGCCACACCGAGCAGCTCCTGTGCGCCCCCACGACCGAGACGGAACCCGGTGATGACCTCGTCGAAGATGAGGAGCGCACCGACCCGATCACACTCCGCCCGGAGGCCCTCGAGAAAGCCGTCCATCGGCGGGACCAAGCCCATGTTGGCGGCCACCGGCTCCACGATCACGCACGCCACGGTCTCGTCCAGCTCGGGCACGACGTTGTAGGGCACCACCAGCGTGTCGGCCACCTGTGAGCTGGTGACCCCCGCAGACCCCGGCAGGCCCAGCGTCGCCACCCCACTGCCCCCCGCCACCAGCAAGGCGTCGGAGTGCCCGTGGTAGTTGCCGGCGAACTTCACCACCCGGTCTCGTCCGGTGAACCCCCGAGCGACGCGCAGCGCGGTCATCGTCGCCTCGGTGCCGCTGCTGACCAGCCGAACCTTCTCGACGGAGGGCACGGCCTCGACGATCGCCTCCGCCAGCAGCACCTCCCGCTCGGTCGGGGCGCCGTAGGAGGTCCCGTCCGCCGCCGCCGACAGGATGGCGTCGACCACGGTGGGGTGCGCGTGCCCGAGGATGATCGCCCCGTAGGACTGCACGAGATCCACGTATCGGTTGCCCTCGACGTCCCAGACGTGTGGACCCTCGGCCTTGTGCACGAAATACGGGGTTCCGCCCACCGATCCGAACGCCCGCACCGGGGAGCTCACCCCACCGGGGATCACTCGGCAGGCGCGATCGAACAGCTCCGCATTCGAGGCCATGTCAGCCGGCCAGCTCCTCAGCGATCTCCCGAGCGAAGTAGGTGAGCACGAGATCGGCACCGGCCCGGCGGATGGCGACGAGCTGCTCGAGGGCCACCGCCGTGGCGTCGATCCAGCCGTTGGCGGCGGCGGCCCGGATCATCGAGTACTCGCCCGACACGTGGTAGGCCGCGATGGGTAGGTCGATCTCCGCCCGGGCCCGGCAGATGACGTCAAGGTAGACCATCGCCGGCTTCACCATCACGATGTCGGCCCCCTCGAGCACGTCGAGGCGGATCTCCTCCATGGCCTCGCGGGCGTTCGCCGGATCCTGCTGGTAGCCACGGCGGTCCCCCCCGTCCGCGATCGTGACGTCGACCGCGTCGCGGAAGGGGCCGTAGAGGGCGGAGGCGAACTTGGCCGCGTAGGCGAGGATCGCCACCTCGTGGTGCCCGCCGTCGTCGAGCGCATCCCGGATGGCGGCCACCTGGCCGTCCATCATGCCCGACGGGGCCACGATGTCAGCCCCGGCACCGGCTTGAGCCAGCGCCACCTCGGCGTACAGCTCGAGCGTGGCGTCGTTGTCGACCCGCCCGGCGCCGTCGAGGACACCGCAGTGGCCGTGATCGGTGTATTCATCGAGACAGAGGTCGGTGATGAGGACCAGGTCGTCGCCCACCTCGTCACGCAGATCGGACAGCGCCACCTGCACGATCCCGTCGGGATCCCATGCCGCGGACCCCTGCGCATCCTTGCGGGCCGGCACGCCGAAGAGGATCGCCGCCGGGATGCCCAGGCTCGCCAGCTCACGGACCTCCTTGCGCAGCGAATCCCGGGTGTGCTGCACCACACCCGGCAGCGAAGGAATGGGCTGTGGCTCGTCGATGCCCTCCCGCACGAACAGCGGCGCGACCAGATCGTCGACCGTGACCCGGGTCTCGGCAACCAGTCGGCGCAAGGCCGGGGTCCGGCGGAGGCGCCGCAGGCGGCGTTGGGGGAAGCTCACCCGGCCAGCCTACGTCTCCCCTGCTGCGGAGCCCTCCACGCTCGGCCACCCAAGGCTCGCAGCCACGATCAGCGCCCGCGGCCCGCGTGGTAGACCAGCGCCTCCACCAGCCCGTCGATGCTGTGTTCGCTGGCGACCGCGTCCACCCGCAGTCCGCAGGCCCGCGCCGTCGCCGCGGTGACGGGACCGATGCAGACCACCATGGGCGGAACCGCGTCCACGCCCAGGGCCTCCACGAAACGCTCCACCGTCGACGACGAGGTGAACGTGATGGCGTCCGCGGTGGCCACCTCCGCCCGCCGCGTGTCGTCGACCGGTATGGCGACAGTCCGGTAGGCCTCCACCACGTCGACCGACCACCCACGAGCCGCCAACCCCTCGGGGAGGACCGCCCGGGCCACCGCCGCCCGCGCGATCAGGACCCGCCCGTGATCATCGGAGGTAGGCCGCGGGAACGCGTCGACCAGCGCTTCGGCCACGAACTGCTCCGGCACCAGGTCCGCGACCACGTTGCCCTCCCGCAGGGCTTCCGCCGTGCCCGGCCCCAGCGCGGCCACCCGCACGGGGGCCAGGACCCGAGCGTCTCGCACGGCGGCCAGCACCCGCGCGGCCCCGTTCGGCGAGGTCACCACCAACCAGTCGTACTCCGCGATCCTCGCCAGCGCGGCGCGCAGCGCGCGGCCGCCGTCCTCGGGATCGACGACGTCGATGACGGGTACCTCTATGGGCTCGGCGCCCAGCTCGCGCAGCCGGGTGACCAGTGCCGGGGACTGGCGGCGAGCCCGGGTGACCACGATGCGCCGTCCGAACAGCGGACGGCGCTCGAACCACGTCAGGTCAAGCCCGGCCACCGCGCCCACCACGATGGTCGCCGGGGGCTCGAGCCGGTGCTCGGTCAGGGTGGCGAGCGTGGCCCGCACGGTGTGCTGATCCGGCCGGGTCCCCCACCGGATCGCCGCCGCCGGGGTGTCCCCCGGGACGCCGCCCGCGAGCAGGCGATCGACGATGGCCCCCAGCCGTGCCACCCCCATCAGGATGACGATCGTGCCCCCTACCCGGGCGACCGCTTCCCAGTCCACCTCGCTGGCTTTGGACGGGTCCTCATGACCGGTCACCACCGTGAAGGAGGTCGACGAGTAGCGCATCGTCACCGGAATGCCCGCGTACGCGGGAACCGCGATTGCGGATGAGACCCCCGGAACCACCTCGAAGGGCACGCCGGCGTCGAGCAGGGCCTGCGCCTCCTCCCCGCCCCGAGCAAATACGAAGGGATCGCCACCCTTCAGACGCACCACCAGGGCGCCGGTCATCCCCCGGTCGACCAGCAGCGCGCAGATCGCGGCCTGCGACCAGGTGGCCCGCCCGGGCGTCTTGCCGACGTCGATGAGCTCGGCGGTGGGTGGCGCCAGCTCCAGCAACGACGGCGCCGACAGGCGGTCGTACACGACGACCTCGGCCCGAGCGAGCAGCTCGGCGCCTCGCACGGTGAGCAACCCCGGATCGCCGGGCCCTGCGCCGACCAGGTACACGGTCACCCCGCCAGCCTAGGTGGGCCGCTCCCGGAGGCGGGACGGTCCGGGCCTGGCAAGATGGCGACATGAAGGCGCCCGTGCAGGTCTCCACCAACGGCCGGAGCGCTCGAGCGACGAGGACCAGAGCGGTGATCGTCGAGGCGCTGCTCACCCTGCTCGACGAAGGCCACCTGCAACCCACGGCCACCCGCATCGCCGAACGAGCGGGTATCTCCCAACGCCTCATCTACCACCACTTCGGCGATCTCGAAGCGCTCTACCGCGCCGCGGCTGAACGCCAGGCGGAGCGCATGGCCGCCATGGTGCAGCACATCCCATCCGAGCTGCCCTTCGAGGAGCGCGTGGCCCGGTTCGTGCTCGAGCGCAGCCGGGTGCTGGAGCGTATGACGCCGGTGCGGCGGGCATCGCTGCTCCAGGAGCCCTTCTCCCCCGCGCTGCGCCGCGCCAGGGCGGCGTTCAACCAACTGAGTGAGGATCGGATCGAGGCGGTGTTCGGACGCGAGCTCGATCGGCTGGACCAGGAGCAACGGTCCACCACCATGGCGGCCCTTGCCGCAGCCGGAGGCTGGGCCTGCTGGGATGCGCTGCGCAGCACGGGACGTACCATCGAGCAGGCCCGCGCCGCCATGCTGCTCACCTACACCCGCCTCCTGGCCGGCTGACCGCCTACCGCCGCTCCGAGCCCGCAGGTCTCTGGTTCTCCAGTTCTGGACCGCTGCCGGGCGGGGAAGGGACCACGCCCGATGAGATCCATCCGGGCCGTGCAGCGACCCAGCCCCCTGGAAGTGAGGTGCGCTCCGCCGGGGAACCGCGAGCGAGCTGCCGGGCCGTGACGATGACCGAGGAGCGAAGCTCGATGGTCGGGCTCCCACCCGCCACCGACGACTGGATGGCGCTGGCCGCGTGCAAAGGCAAGACCGGCCTGTTCTTCGGCATCGCAGGTGAGCGGCCGGAGCGGCGAGCCCGTCGCGAGGCGTCGGCGCGGCGCGTGTGCGCGACATGCCCCGTCATCGCGGAGTGCCGGGCGACCGCTCGGGCCAATCGGGAGAATGGCTTCTGGGGCGGCGAATCCGAGGAGGAGCGTGCCGCCGCGGGATTCCCGCCCCGGTCGATCAGCCGCCGTGCGGTGCAGGAGGCGGCAAGCCGGGGGATCGCCTCGTAGGACCGTCGGATCAGCTCCGGGCGGCGCGCAACTCGGCGTAGGCCTCCAGCGCTCGTGCCCGGCTCTCGGCCAGGTCGACGATGGGGTGCGGGTAGTCGTCGCCGAGGGTCACCCCCCGCCGGGCCAGCTCCGCGGGATCCACCTCCCACGGGGCATGGATCTGTGAGCTGTCGAGGGGAGCCAGCTCCGGCACCCAGCGGCGAACGTAGCTGCCGTCGGGATCGTGGCGCCGGCCTTGGGTGACGGGGTTGAAGATGCGATGGTACGGCGCTGCGTCCGGCCCCGTGCCCGCCACCCACTGCCAGTTCCCCACATTCTGAGCGACGTCACCGTCGACGAGCAGGTGGCGGAAGTGGCGCTCCCCGATCCGCCAGTCGACGAGGAGGTTCTTGACCAGGAAGGACGCGCAGAGCATGCGGAGCCGGTTGTGCATCCACCCCGTCTGGCGCAGCTCCCGCATGCCGGCGTCGATGATGGGGATGCCGGTGAACCCGCCCTTCCACGCGGCGATCTCCACCGGATCATCACGCCACGCCAAGCCCGTGTAGCGGGGTTTCATCTCCCGGGTCGGCAGGGAGGGGATCTCCGCCAGCAGGTGCGCGAACCAGTCCCGCCAGGCGAGCTGGCGCACGAGCGCCTCACGGCCGGCAGTGGCGTCACCCACCGCGTCGAGCACGGCACGCGGGGACAACGTGCCGTACTTGAGGTCGACTGACAACCGGGAGGTCGCCTGCCGATCGAGTCGATCCCGGTCCGCGTCGTAGCGGTCGACGATCGCGAGAAACGCCTCCAGGCGGGTACGAGCCTCGAGCTCACCCTCGGGAAACGGTGAAGGCCCGTCAAGCGCGGGCAGCGGCTGGCCCGGATGGTCGAGCACCACCGCGTCGCCAGGCGCCGGCCACGGATCGAGGGGGGTGCGGCGCCACACCTTGAAGAAAGCGTTGAACACCCTCGACAGAGACCCCTTGCTGGTCAGGATCGAGCCGGGTGGGTGGACGAGCGTGCCGTGGAAGGTGTGCACCGGAGCGTCGAGCGCCTTCGCCACCGCCTGGTCGCGACGGGCCGCGAAGGGGCTGACGTCGGCATTCCAGTAGATAGCGCCGGCCTGGTATCGGGCGACGGTCTGCGGGACGAGCACCACCGGGTCGCCGATACGCACCAGGAGCCGCCCACCGACCCGCTCGAAGAGGTCGTAGTCCAGAGCCTGCACGCTGGCGAGCAGCTGGCGGCGCCGAAATGGGCCGGCCGCGTCCAGCAGCCGGGGATCGACCACGAACAGCGGCACGACCGCCCGCCGCTCGGAGGTGGCCGCGGCCCACGCCGGGTTGTCATCCAGCCGTAGATCGCGGCGGAACCAGACGACCGCGATCTCCTCGGAGCCAGGCATGGCGGGGAGCGTACGCGCCGAGACCGGGAGGTTCCCGCCTCTGGCGGGTCAGGCCAGCGGTCGGCCGAAGGGCAGGACCGGGCACCAGGAGCGGAGGAACGCCTCCGCCCGGTAGCACGCGGCGAGGAGGGGACCGTCCTCGTGGCCGAGGACCTCGCCGAGCGCCCCCGCGACCCGGCGCGCCGCGTCCGCCCGGATCTCGGCCAGATCGTGGCCGGGTGGGGGGTGGGCGGCGAAGACGGCGCCCGCGGTGGTGAGGAAGTCCGGTAGTACCGTCACCCCCCGCCGCCGCAGCACGGCCAGGGCCTTCGCCGTGACCGGCACCGGCCCGGTCGGCACGACAGCTCCCGCCTGCACCTGCTGCGCTCCCACGTGATCGAGGACCCCGGCCCGGGAGCCCACGTAGAGCACATCGGCCTCGCAGGCCAGCAGCTCGGAAGCCGGGGTGACCGGTGGACCGAGCTGAGCCACCAGGTCGGGGCCGTGCTGGTCCCAGCATCCGGCGACCTGCGCGGGATCGAAGCCCTCCGGTGAGCACGCCGCACCCGAGGAGGTGCCGACCGCGACCACCCTGGCCCCGCGCTCGGCGAGCTCGCGCACCAGCAGCGGCCCGCCGGAGTCGAAGCACTCCACCGCGGCGGTGCGCCCGTCGAGCCCGCCGAGAGCGGCCGTGCCGGCCTCGGCGAGGCCGAGGGCCACGAGTGGGTCATGCAGCTCGAAGTACCGTGCGTCGCGGGGGTCGACGGCCCGCAACGGGCTCAGATCGCCGGCGGTAACCCCCTTGCCCGGGTCGGGGAGGAAGCGGCCGTCGGCGACCATCGGCCGGATCTCCTCGACGAAACGATCCACCGCCACCTGGCGCTCGGAGGAGGTCGTGTTGATGCCTGCGGAGGCGCCCCCGACCTGCATCTCGAACGACGCGAACTGGTAGGTCTGCGAGCGAGCCAGCAGGGCCGCACCGTCGACCAGGATCTTGGGTGCCTGCCGCACGAGGCCGCACGAGGTCTCGGCGTGGTCGAGATCGAACACCACGAAAGCGTCGACGGTGGCCAGCTTCTCCCTCCTCACGGCCGGCATTCTGGCATCTCGCCCGCTCGGCGCAGCACCCGCTCGAGCCGAGCCCGGTTGTAGCGCTGGACGAGGAGGCACGGAACGTTGGCCGAGACGGCGTAGGCGACCATGGCTGCCCCCAACCACCAGGGATTCCACAAGAGGAAGACCGGCCCGAGTGCCAGCAGCACCCAGTGCGTGAGCTCGGCCCGGCGCGTCTCGGCGATGAAACGCCGAAGCTCGGCCGGCGACGTCCCGTGGAGCGCACGCTTGGAGAACCCGCCTGCGAAGACGTCACCGGCCTCGGGGAGGTGATCCTTCCAGCGCTTGATGCGCAGCCGGTGCTCGTACCAGCGCCCGTCGCGTTCGAAGCCGCGCAGCCTCGTGAACGCACCGTCCCGGTCGAGGCGGGTCAGTGGGGCCCGATGCGCGAGCAGCCCGACGATCACGCTGGCGGCCGCCCAGACCAGCGAGTCGATCACCACCAACCAACCGAGGGGCAGCCCACCGAGGTGCATCAGGATTCCACCTGCCGCTCACCGCGGCCGCCGACCGGCACCTCACGGCCACGCCATCGCACCCGGCGGCGCACCAGCGTGAGCCAGGCGGACCGTGCGAACACCGCGACGAAGAACAGCGTGAACAGCGGGTGCAGCGCCGGCACCCACCACCGGAACGACCCGAGCTGCGCCAGCATGACCCGCTGCTGGACCGCGAGCCCGCCCCACGTGGCGACCGCCGCGATGGTGGTGGCCGCTGATCTCGTCGCGGTCGCCTGCACCAGCAGCTGGAGCGACACCAACGACCCGCCGACCCAGGCGGCGATCAGCAGACGCCGGCCCCACGGCACCGAACGAGCGCCCGCAGCCATGTTCTTCGACCAGCCCTCGACCAGCTGACCGAGACCCGAGGGATACATGCGGTACGAGACCAGCCGGCAGCCGCCGACCACGTTCACCGGCAGCCCGGCTGCGTCGAAGCGCTCGGCGAGCGCGACGTCCTCGACGATCGCCGAGCGCACGCCCCGATGCCCGTCGAGCGCCACGTAGTCGTCTCGGCGGCAGGCCAGGCACGGACCGAATGCCCCGTGCACCTGCCGCCGACCCAGACCCGCGGCACCCGTTCCCATCAGGGCAATGACCGAGAACGGTGCGGAAAGCTGCTCGTAGGTTCGCAGTACCCGGTGGTACGGAACGACCGAGAACAGCCCACCCCTCGCTTCGCAGCTCGCGACCACCCGCGCCAGCGCGCCTGGCCCGAACGACACGTCCGCATCAACGAAGACCAGGACCCGCCCGCGCGCCGCTCGCGCTCCCTGCCAGCACGCCCACGTCTTGCCCGTCCATCCGGGTGGTGCCGGCTCACCGGCCAGGACGGTCACCCCCGGGAACTCCGTGGCGACGGAGCGAGTCGAGTCCTCGGACCGGTCGTCGACCACGATGATCTCCCGAGGAGGGGGGCGCTGAGCCTCGAGTGAGTGCAGGAGGGTGGGAAGCGATCGTTCCTCGTTGCGCGCCGGCACGATGACGCTGCAATCGAGGGCTGCCGACTGGCGGCCCGATCCCGCCTCAGACTCCGGTGCGGTCAAGCAGGGCAACCGCCACACGAGCAGCCATCCACCGATCCATCCGGCGACGACGAGCGCGAGTCCGGTCATCACGGCTCAAGCATGGTGGACCGGGACATCGGATGCCCCCCTGGGCGGGTCCCGAGCCACCGGGTCCACCCCATGCGGTTGTCGAGGCCACAATGCTGCGATGGACGATCCCAACCTCATCGACGTCATCGTGGAGATCCCGAAAGGGAGCCGGAACAAGTACGAGATGGATCACGAGACCGGGCGCATCCGCCTCGACCGCCGGCTGTTCTCGGCGACCGTCTACCCGACCGACTACGGGTTCATCCCCGACACCCTGGCCGAGGACGAGGACCCGCTCGACGCCCTCGTGCTGCTGGAGGACCCCACCTTCCCCGGCTGCCTGGTGACCGCCCGGCCGGTCGGCGTGCTCTGGATGGAGGACGAGAAGGGCCGTGACGCCAAGATCATCTGCGTCGACCCCAGGGACCCCCGCTTCCGGAAGGCCGCCGACATCTCCGATCTCTCTCAGGACCTCCTGGCCGAGATCCGCCACTTCTTCACCATCTACAAGGATCTCGAGCCGGGGAAGTACTCGCTCATCGCGGACTGGGAGGGGCGGGACGCCGCCTGGGCGGAGATCGAGGCATCACGAGCTCGGTACCGGCACTGACGGTCGATGCCCACCGACGCCGATGTGGTGGTGATCGGGGCCGGCATCGTCGGCTTGGCGACGGCGAGAGCGCTGCGACGGGCCCGACCGGACCTCACGATCACGGTCCTCGACAAGGAGACCGAGCCGGGCCGGCACCAGAGCGGGCGCAACTCGGGCGTGCTGCACTCCGGCATCTACTACCGGCCCGGCTCCCGCAAGGCCCGGCTGTGCGCGTCCGGTCGGGCCGAGCTGTCCGTCTACTGCGAGCAGGTGGGCATCCCGATCGAACACTGCGGGAAGGTCATCGTCGCCACCCGGCGGCATGACCTCGAGCCACTTCGCGCCCTGCACGAGCGCGGTGAGCGCAACGGCCTGCGGATCGTCCGGCTCGACCGGCGGGGCCTGTCCGAGCACGAGCCGCACGCGGAGGCCCTCGAAGCGATCTTCGTCCCCGCGGCGGGGGTGGTCGACTTCCGCACGGTCACCCATGCCCTGGCACAGGACCTCGAGGCGAGTGGGGTGGAGCTCCGGCTGGGCTGCGCGGTCGAGTCGCTCGACGAGCGGGCGTCCCACGTGGTCCTGCACACCAGCGACGGCGAGCTGCGCGGTCGGCAGGTGGCCAACTGCGCGGGGCTGTACAGCGACGTGCTGGCCCGCCGGGCCGGCCTCGAACCAGCAGTGAGGATCGTGCCGTTCCGTGGTGAGTACGTCGAGTTGATCCCCGAGCGGGCCCACCTCGTCCGCCACCTGATCTATCCCGTTCCGGACCTGCGTTTTCCGTTCCTCGGGGTCCACCTCACGCGCGGGATCGACGGGCGGGTGCACGGCGGGCCGAACGCGGTGCTGGCGCTCGCCCGCGAGGGCTACCGCTGGCGTGACCGGTCGATCGGCCACCTGTCCCAGCTCGCCTCCGACCCCGCGGTGTGGCGCCTCGCCATCCGCCACTGGCGCACCGGCCTGCACGAGATCGCCCGCTCGGCCAGCCGGCGACTGCTGGTGCGCGATCTCCGGCGGCTGGTCCCGGACATCAGGTCCCAGGACCTCACCCCCGCGCCCTCGGGGGTACGAGCGCAGGCAGTCGACGATCACGGCCGCCTCGTCGACGACTTCGCCATCGAGGTGACCCCTCGCTCGGTCCATGTGCTGAATGCGCCCAGCCCCGGCGCCACGGCGTCGCTCGCCATCGGCGCCTGGCTGGCCTCGGTGGTCCTCCACGAGCACCGAGGGCCCGAGGCGACCGGCATCTCCCCCGCCAGCAGTTGAGCACCGGCTAAAACCCGCCCATGGCCTCCTCCGGTGGCCGCAAGGCGATCCTCGCGGCCCTTCTCGCCAACCTGGGCATCGCGATGGCCAAGTTCATCGGGTTCCTGGTGACCCGGGCGTCGTCGATGCTGGCGGAGAGCATCCACTCGGTGGCCGACAGCGGGAACCAGGCGCTGCTCCTGCTCGGCGGGGCCCGCGCCCGGCGGCCGGCGGACGACGAGCATCAGTTCGGCTACGGCCGTGAGCGGTACTTCTGGTCGTTCATCGTGGCCCAGGTGCTGTTCGTGCTCGGCGGGGTGTTCTCTCTCTACGAGGGCATTGAGAAACTCCGCCACCCACACGAGCTCGAGTCCCCGATGTGGGCCATCGGGATCCTGCTGGTGGCCATCGTGCTGGAGACGTTCTCCTTCCGCACCGCGGTCGTCGAGTCGCGACCGGCCAAGGGCGACGCGAGCTGGGTGGCGTTCGTACGGCGCTCGAAATCGCCCGAGCTGCCGGTGGTGCTCCTGGAGGATCTCGGCGCGCTGGTGGGCCTGGTGCTGGCGCTCACGGCGATCGTGCTGGCCGCGATCACCGGCAACTCGCTCTGGGACGGGCTGGGCACCATCTCGATCGGCGCGTTGCTCCTGGTCATCGCGGTGGTGCTCGCCATCGAGATGAAGAGCCTCCTCATCGGCGAGGCCGCCAGCGACGAAGACGAGCAGGCCATCCGCTCCGCGATCGGCGCACACCCCACGGTGCGCCACCTGATCAGCCTGCGCACCCAACACCTCGGCCCCGACGAGCTGCTCGTCGCCGTCAAGGTGGAGTTCGACGGCACGCTGACCATGCGCGAGCTCGCGGAGGCGATCGACGCCGTCGAGCAGGACATCCGCAGCGCAGTCCCGACCGCCCAGCGAGTGTTCATCGAGCCCGACATCCGGCGCGCAGTCGCCGGCGCGAGCCGAGAGATCCCATGACTCGCGCCGACGACGCCATCCGCGAACAGCTCGAGACACTGGGGCAGTTCATCCGCTCCCAACGCCAGCAGGCGCAGCTGTCCCTGCGAGACCTGGCCGCCAGAGCCAACATCTCCAACCCGTACCTCAGCCAGCTCGAGCGCGGACTGCACGAGCCGTCGATGCGGGTGCTGAAGGCGATCGCCGGCGCGCTCAACCTCCCCTTGGACGCGTTGCTGGCCCGGGCGGGGCTCCTCGGCGACACCGGCGTGGCCACCGTCGCGGAGACGGAGCGGGCGATCCTGGCCGACCCCAATCTCACCGAGGAGCAACGCCAGTCCCTGCTCGCTGTGTACCGCAGCTACGTGGAGGCGAACAACCGCAGGGGTTGACCCGTCGAACCGGTGGCCACCACCGCCCGATCCCGCGTCCGGCCGGCGGACTCGCCTGTGACGACTATCACGCTTGCAATCGCGAGCAGAGGGTTGACGAATCGAGCAATGCTTGATCTACTTAGCACATCGGTCGGCCCAGCAAGCGGCGACCTCCGCTCGCTCCGCTGACCAGACCGCCGCCCGCCACACGGGCCTGAACCGGAGGCACCCCCATGTCCACCGTCATCGAACGCCTCACCGAACTCCAGGACAAGGTCGTCGAGAGCGTGACCTCGTTCCAGGAGCCGGTGGTCGAGACCGTCCGCAAGGCCGTCGACACGGTCGACGAGCGCATCCCCGAGCTCCCCACCGACGCCATCACCGAGAAGCTCCCCACCGCCCGGGAGCTGGTCGACAACCAGTTCGAGTTCGCCAGCCGGATGCTCAAGGTCTCGCACGACTTCGTGCTCGCCATCCTCGAGGCGATCGAGCCGGTCACCGAGAAGGTCGTGAAGCCGACCACCCCCGCCCCCACCGGCAAGAAGGCCGCCTCGGAGAAGG
>NZ_DAIUCK010000058.1:0-19814 GCF_036846205.1 Rhabdothermincola sp.
CCCCCATACACCCCCGCATCGCTGTTGGCCAGCTCCAGCCACCTCCCGAGCCGGGGCACACCCACCCGGTAGCCCTCACGTGGCACGGGCGTGAAGTTGCAAACCACGAGGATCTCCCGACCGCCCGGAGTGGTGGGCTCGCCACCCTCGCCCCGCCGGTGCAGTCGCAGGAATGACAGCACGCTGGCGGCGGCGTCGGTGGCGTCCACCCACTCGAACCCCGCCGGCTCCGTGTCGAGCTCGTGCAGCGCCGGCTCGTCGCGGTGGAGGCGGTTCAAGTCCGTCACCCACTGCTGGACCCCGCGATGGTCCTCGACCGCCAACAGGTCCCAGCGGAGCTGGTGGTCATGGTCCCACTCCTCCGACTGGGCCCACTCGTCGCCCATGAACAGCAGCTTCTTGCCCGGCAGGCCGTACATGTACCCGAAGAGCAGCCGCAGGTTGGCGAACTGCTGCCAGCGGTCACCGGGCATCTTGTGCAGCAGTGAGCCCTTACCGTGGACCACCTCGTCGTGCGAGAGCGGGAGGCAGAAGTTCTCGGTGAACGCGTAGATCGCTCGGAAGGTCAGGTCTCCATGGTGGTAGCGCCGGTGCACCGGCTCGCGGGCGAAGTACCGGAGGGTGTCGTGCATCCAGCCCATGTCCCACTTCAACCCGAACCCCAGGCCGCCGAGCTCGACCGGTCGTGAGACCATGGGCCATGCGGTGGACTCCTCGGCGAAGGTCTGGATGCCGGGGAAGTCCCGGTAGACCACCGTGTTGAGCTGCTTGAGGAACCGCAGGGCACCGAGGTTCTCGTTGCCACCGTGCTCGTTCGGGATCCACTCCCCCTCACGGCGCGAGTAGTCCAGGTACAGCATCGACGCCACCGCGTCGACCCGAAGCCCGTCGGCGTGGTAGCGGTCGAGCCAGAAGCATGCGCTCGACAGCAGGAAGCTGCGCACCTCGTGCCGGTCGTAGTTGAAGATCAGGCTGTCCCAATCGGGATGCCGACCCTTGCGAGGGTCGGCGTGCTCGAACAGGTGCGTTCCATCGAAGAAGCCGAGGCCGTGCTCGTCGGCTGGGAAGTGCGACGGCACCCAGTCCAGGATCACGGCGATGCCGTGCCGGTGCAGGGTGTCGACCAGATACATGAAGTCCTCCGGTGTGCCGAAGCGCGAGGTGGGCGCGAAGTAGCCGGTCGTCTGGTAGCCCCACGAGCCGTAGAACGGATGCTCCATGACGGGGAGGAGCTCCACGTGGGTGAACCCGCGCTCGGCGACGTATGCCGCCAGCACCGGGGCGACCTCCCGGTAGTTGAGCGAACGGTGCTCGTGCCCGGCATGGCGCCACGAGCCCAGATGCACCTCGTAGATCGCCATCGGATCATCGAGGGAGTTGCGCGCCGCCCGCCCCTGCATCCACTCACCGTCGCTCCACACGTGGGAGAAGCGATGCACCCGCGACGCGGTGCGCGGCGGCTGCTCGGCGTGGAAGGCGAACGGGTCGGCCTTGTCGACGACGTAGCCGCGAGCTCTCGACTCGATGTGGAACTTGTAGCAGTCACCGGCCGAGACGCCGTCGACCGTCCCCTGCCAGATGCCCGACGAGCGCTGCGGCTCGAGCACGTCGACACCGCCTCGCCAACCGTTGAAGTCACCGATCACCGAGACCTGCCGGGCATTGGGCGCCCACACGCCGAACACCGCTCGGCCGTCACCGAGGAGGTGACAGCCCAACTTCTCGTAGAGCCGGGTGTGCAGCCCTTCGTTGAACAGCCACAGGTCCTCGTCGGACATGAACACCTGCTCGCGGCCCGCGTCGTCGCTCACGCCATCTCCCCCGCCCGGGCCCGGGAGCGGGCCCGGCTGCGCTCGAGTGCGGCGAGGTCGTCGAGCACGGACCGGTCGCCGGCCAGGCTGGCCAGCGACCGGGCCATGCGCTGCACCCAGTTGGGGCGGTCGAGTGGGGTGCCGGGGACGTTGTGCGGGTCGGTCTCACCCCACAGGTCGTCGAGCATCACCAGGACCGCAGGGGCGTCGCTCTCGCCGAGGAACCGCAGCAGGCCCCGCAGGATCTCATGCTCCCCGCCCGGTTCCTCGAGCAAGCCTCGCTCCGCCAGGAAGCGAACGAGGTTGGCGACCGCCTGCTCCCGCTCCGTTCGCTCCCGCGCCGCGTCCCACTCGTCGAGCAGCCCCAGCTCGAAACGGCCTGCGATGTCGAGTGCGCGCAGGAAGCCCGTGAACGTGGGGGTGTCGTGGGTGTTGACCGACGCCAGGGCGCGGGGTGGAGGCGATGGGAGCTCCGCCCCGGTGGCGCTCGGAAGCTGGAACTGCGCCACGTACATGCCCATCAGCCCGTGCCTGCCCATCGCCTCACGCACCTCGTCGGGCACCGTACCCAGATCCTCCCCCACCACGAGACACGAGTTGCGCACCGACTCGATGGCCACCACCGCGAACAGCTCCTGGCGTGGGTAGCGGACGTACACGCCCCGGGTGGCGCCCAGCCCCTCGGGTACCCAGTACAGCCGGTGCAGCTGCATGACGTGGTCGAGCCTGACCATCCCGGCGACCTTCATGTGATGGCGCAGGCACTCAGCGACATGGCGGTGCCCCTGAGCCCGACTGGCGTCGGGTTGGATCGGCGGGAAGCCCCAGTCCTGTCCACCCGAGAAGAAGTCGTCGGGAGGGGCACCGGTGCTCGCGCCCTCGGCGAACAGCCCCCGCTCACGCCAGGTGTCATACCCGTCCGGGTGGGCGCCGACGGGCAGGTCGAGGTAGAGGTCCTGACCCCGGGCCGACAGCCTCGCAGCGAGGTCACGCATCTGGCGGTGCATCGCGAACTGGGCGTACCGGTGCAACTCCACCTCGGCATCGTCGTAGTCCGCCGGTGACAGCACCCCGAGGCGCGCCGGCTCCGGCCAGGCATGCCATCCGCGACCCGCTCGGCTGGCGGCGGCACGAAAGCGCGCATAGTCGGTCACGTCGGGACAGGTGTCGGCGAACGCCCGGAACTCCTCCGAGGCCGGCCCACCCTCCCGGATGAAGGTGGCCGCCAGCTCGGCCAGCACCTGCCGTGACAGGCGGGCCTGGCGCGCGTAGTCGAACGCAGGGCCGGCCCGCAGCTCGGCGATCTCCCGTTGGGTGTCGGGGTGGTCGAGCAGCGACCGGGCGCGCGGCGACCGTGCCGTCTCGGGCAACCGCTCCAGATCGAGGTAGAGCTCGTTCCAGAACCGCCGGCTGACCGGGGCGTAGGGGCTGGGATCGAACGGTCGATCCAGGTAGGACGCCAGCAGTGGGAGCGTGGCCACGATGGAGCCGCCCTCCCGGCCGACCCAGGCCGCGATCGCGTCCAGGTCGCCGACGTGGGGACCGACCCCCAGCTCGGTGCGAAGGCTGTACAGCGGCACGAAGACCCCCCACCGACGGTCGTTCGGGGCCGGCTGGCACACCCGTTCCGGTGCCACGAGCAGGTGGAGATCATGGTGGTGCGAGCCGAGCTCGACGACAAGCCGGTGGTAGCCGATGGCCAGGTTCGCACTCACCTCGACCCGGCGCACCGACATCGAACGGCCGTCGAGCTCATGGCGGTCCACGATGGGCAGCGAGACCACCTCACGATCCCACCGGTGGTTGCCACCGCCCTCCAGCTCCGCCTCGAGACCCAACCAGGCCGGGGTGTTCCGCTCGTCGAGGCAGACGTCGAACACCAGCGGCCCATCGCCCCAGACGACCACCACCGGGGCCACGGGACGGGTCAGATCCTCGATGACCCGCGCCCGGAGCGGCGACAGGTCGTGCGGGCCGTCGAGGACGACGCCCCGGGCCCGGCACACCGCCACCAGTGCTTCGGGGTCCGCCTCGACGAGCTCCCCTTTCGTGCTCCAGTAGCGGGGTTCCACCCCGAACCACTCGCTCAGCCCGTGCAGATCGTCGGGGAGGTCACCGTCGTTCATGGGGACGCTCACCCACCGTCGGCGAGCCGAGCATCCTCGAGGAGCTGGCGCACGCCACGGATCGGGATGGGCGCCCATTCAGGCCTGCTGTTGAGCTCGTAGCGGATCTCGTAGAGCGCCTTGTCGAGGGTGTAGGCCATGAGCAAGGTCCGAACGTCGTCGTGGTCTTTCGGCACGAACGGTGCCCCTTCGGCGGCCTCGAGATACCCGGCCAGGAACCGGATGGTCACCCAGACCTCCCAGGCCAGGCCGAAGAGCTCGAGCTCGTTGCGCTTGTCGGGCTGGAGGAGCCCTCGCTCCTCGAAGCTGCGGAGTCCCACCTCGACGGCGTACTGGAACGACCGGCACATGCCCGCGACGTCGACCAGCGCACCTCGCTTGATGCGTCGCTCGGTGGGTGAGCGTGACGGCTCGCCCTCGAAGTCGATGATGACGAAGTCCCGCCCGGAATGCAGCACCTGGCCGAGGTGGTAGTCGCCGTGGAGCCTGATGCGAGCCGCGTCGATGCGATGGGAGGTCACCGCCGAGAAGATCTGGAGGATCCGGGCTTCGGACTCGATCACCTCCTCGGCCTCCCGCCGGGTCCGATCGTCGAGATCGCCGAGTGCCTTGCGCAGGAGCTGCAGCGTGGGGCGGACCTGGGCGCGCATCGACTGGTACAGCGAGCGTTGGTACAAGGTGGTGAACGGCTCCGGCACGAACGCCTCGTCATCACTGCTGCTCAACGCGAGGTGCAACTCGGCCGTCCGCTGCCCCAACAGCGCGGCCGAGTCGAGATACGGGCCGATCGCGTCCGCTATGGGATCGGGCGGCATGAGGGCGATCGAGTCGACGATGTTGCCCCACAGCGGGATCTCGATGCCCGAGCCCGGCAGGTACGTGCTGGCCCGCTCGTAGAACAACCCGAGCGCGTCGAGGGTGTAGTGCCAGGCGTCGCCTTCGTTCGGGACGTATTGCGACAGGACGGCCAGCGTGCGCGGCTCACCCCGGCCCTTGTGGTATTCGAGCGCACCGAGCAGCGGGGCCGAGTGCTCGAATCCCTGATCGGTGAGGAATCGACCGATCTCCAGGTCGGGGTTCACCCCTTCCTGGGCCCGCCGGAAGACCTTCATCACGACGGTGCTGCCGAACACGGCCGAGGTGTTGGACTGCTCGGTCATCAGCGGCTGGACGGTCACGTCGTCCATCCCCGAGAGCAGGCGGCGCAACTGGGGACTCACGGTGGTGCGGACGACACCACCGCCGCTGCCCGAGGCGCTGAAGGCTCGCCGGTTGCGGAACACGGCCAGGGCGGCTTCGAGGAACGTCGGATCGACCAGGGCATCGAGCAGCAAGAGGCGCTCCCCGCTGGACCGGACCTGTACCCAGGCCACGCCCGCGTTCGGGTTGTCCGCCAGCAACGCCTCCCCTCGGGTCGACGGCGCCACGGTGAGCGGCAGGACGTAGGTCTCCGGCTCGCCCTCGGAATACTCGACCTGGGCGAGCACGATGAACGCACCCGGCTTGCTCTTACCGGAGGACAGCGGGATCGAGTCGAGCACCTCGACCGAGCGCAACGATCGGGCCTTGCCCGCGTACCAGCGGTTCCTGCCCAGGAAGCCCCGGAGCGCCTGCTCGAGACCGGCACGGGACCGACCTCGGAAGAGCGCTCGCCACTCACCGGTCACCGACAGCTCGGGAAGGTCGTGGCCGTCGTGGAATCCCGAGGCTCCGTCCATCCGCTGTGAGGTGAGCGAGAACCAGTAGAAGCCGTACGGCCCCAGGGTGAGCTGATACGGGGCCTCGTGGACGGGCGCGAACTCCGTGCCACCGAACATCTCGACTGGTATGGCGCCGCGGTAGTCGTGGAGATCCAGATGGACGCTCTGCGCGAACCGCGACAGGTTCGCCACCACGAGCACCGTCTCGTCGTCGTCCTGGCGGAGGAAGGCCAGCACCTTCGCGTTCTCTGGGTAGAGGAACTCGATCGTGCCTCGACCGAAGACCCGGTGCTGGGCACGCAGGGCGATGATCCGGCGCATCCACCACAGCAGCGAGCTGGGGTTCTGGTGCTGGGCCTCGACGTTGACGGTCTCGTAGTGGTACTCGGGATCGATGATCACCGGCAGGAACAGCTGCTGTGGGTTGGCGGACGAGAACCCCGCGTTGCGGTCCGGGCTCCACTGCATCGGCGTGCGCACGCTGTTGCGGTCACCCAGGTAAACGTTGTCGCCCATGCCGAGCTCGTCGCCGTAGTAGATGACAGGTGTACCGGGCAGGGCGAACAGCAACCCGTTCATGAGCTCGATCTTGCGGCGGTCGTTGCCCATCAACGGCGCGAGCCTGCGCCGGATGCCGAGGTTCACCCGCATCTGCGGGTCCGTGGCGTATGCGCGGTACATGTAGTCGCGCTCCTCGTCGGTCACCATCTCGAGGGTCAGCTCGTCGTGGTTGCGCAGGAAGAGTGCCCACTGGGCGGAGGCGGGGATGTCCGGTGTCTGCTGGAGGATGTCGATGACCGGATGGCGGTCCTCCATCCGCAGGGACATGAACAGCCGCGGCATGAGCGGGAAGTGGAACGCCATGTGGCACTCGTCGCCGTCCCCGAAATAGGCCACCGCGTCCTCCGGCCACTGGTTCGCCTCCGCCAACAGCATGCGCCCCGGATAGTGGGCGTCGATGTGGGCGCGCAGCTCCTTGAGGAACAGGTGCGTCTCGGGGAGGTTCTCCCCGTTGGTTCCCTCCCGCTCGAACAGGTACGGCACCGCGTCGAGCCGCACCCCGTCGACGCCCATCTCCAACCACCGGTCCACCACCCGCAGCATGGAGGAGCGCACCTCGGGGTTGTCGTAGTTGAGATCGGGCTGGTGGGAGAAGAACCGGTGCCAGTAGTAGGCCCCGGCGACCGGGTCCCAGGTCCAGTTCGAGGTCTCGAAGTCCTCGAAGATCACCCGCACGTCCGGGTAGCGATCGGGTGTGTCACTCCACACGTAGAAGTCCCGCCACCTGCTTCCCGGCTTGGCCCGGCGAGCCCGCTGGAACCACGGGTGCTGGTCGCTGGTGTGGTTCAGAACAAGCTCGGTGATCACCCGCAGCCCCCGACGGTGTGCTTCACGGAGGAACCGCCGGAACGACCGCAGATCGCCGTAGGCGGGGTTGATGCCGCCGTAGTCGGCGATGTCGTAGCCGTCGTCGCGCAGGGGTGACGGGTAGAACGGGAGCAACCACAGCGCGGTGACGCCGAGTTGCTGGAGGTAGTCGAGCTTCGCGGTCAACCCGTCGAAGTCCCCGATCCCGTCACCGTTGGAGTCGCCGAACGCCCGGACGTGCAACTCATAGATGACGGCGTCCTTGTACCAGTCGGACTCGGAGAGATCCGGGCGGTGGCTCTCGTCGATCACGTCTGGCTGATCCTGAGCAGATGGCCCGGGCGCTGGCCCGGACGCAGCTCGACGTAGTTGGTCGGGCCCCATTCGAAGCGCTCGCCCGTGAGCAGGTCATGCGCCTCGAACGGGCGCGACGGGTCGACGCCCAGCGTGGGCAGGTCGAGGGTCACCATCCCCACCTGGGTCGACCGGACATCGAGGTTGGCGACACAGAGCACGGCGTTGCTCGCCGGGTCAGCCGGATCGGGGTTCGGGCCGCCGTGCGGGGTCTTCGAGTACGCCAGCATCAGGTCGTTGGAGACGTCGTGGAACCGAAGGGTGCGTAGCGTACGCAACGCCGCGTGGTCCCGGCGGGCGCGGTTCAGCGTCGCGATCAGCGGCCGGATACTGCCAGGGTCGTCCAGATCCCACCGGCGGATCTCGTACTTCTCGGAGTCGGCGTACTCCTCCTTGCCGTTGCCCGCCGGGCGGTTGTCGGCCAGCTCGAACGCCGGACCGTAGATGCCGTAGCTGGGACTGAGGGTGGCAGCGAGGAAGACCCGCAGCGCGTTCATCTCCCTCGGCGCGTCCTGGAGATGCCAGGGCAGGATGTCCGGCGTGTTGGGCCAGGCGTTCGGTCGAAGCTCATCGACGCTCGGGGGGCTGGCCAGCTCGGTGAAGTACTCCGTGAGCTCCGCCTTGGAGACCCGCCAGGTGAAGTACGTGTAGGACTGGGTGAACCCCAGCTGGGCCAGGCGGTGCATCGGCCGGGGCCGGGTGAAGGCCTCCGAGAGGAAGATGGTGCGGGGATGGGTGGTGCGCACGTCGGCGATCAGCCATTCCCAGAAGGCGAACGGCTTGGTGTGCGGGTTGTCCACCCGGAAGATCCGCACGCCCTGGTCGAGCCAGAACCGCACCACGTCGCGCAGGGCCTCCCACAGCGAACGCCACGCGGGGGTCTCGAAGTCCAGCGGGTAGATGTCCTGGTACTTCTTCGGGGGGTTCTCAGCGTACTGGATGGTGCCGTCAGGCCGGTGCCTGAACCACTCGGGATGCTCGGTGACCCACGGATGGTCGGGCGAGCACTGGAAGGCCAGGTCGAGGGCCACGTCGATCCCGTTGCCGGCGGCGACCTCGACCAGCTCGCGGAAGTCGTCGATGGTGCCCAGCTCCGGGTGGATCGCGGTGTGCCCGCCAGCCGGACCACCGATCGCCCAGGGGCTCCCGGGATCGTCGGGGCCACTGGTCTCGGTGTTGTTCCGTCCCTTGCGGAAGGACGTGCCGATCGGGTGGATCGGGGCGAGGTACAACACGTCGAAGCCGAGCTCGGCGACGTAGTCGAGCCGGGCGGTGACGTCGCGCAGGGTGCCGTGGGGGCGCCGCTGCGGATCGGTGCTCCACGATCGGGGGAACAGCTCGTACCAGGCGCTGAACAGGGCCCGCTCCCACTCGACGAGCACCTCGACCGTCTCACCCACGGTGGCCTCGGACAGCCGCAGGGTCCGGCGATAGAGCGTCCCCGCAGAGGGCCGGTCGTCCCCGCCGGGGTCGGTGAGATCGATGGTGTCACCCCCTCGGAGCCGGGCGGCCGCCTCCTGGTAGGCGGCCTGCTGGCGCGCCGGGGCCCGCTTCCCGGCCTCCTCGAGGAGGGCGGCGCCGGCCAGGAGATCGGAGGTGATGTCGACGCCCGCCTCGAGCTTGCGCAACGTGGCCTGCTGCCACGAGCCGAACCCGTCGATCCAGGCCACGACCCGGAAACGGTGCACGCCCTCGACGAGCGGCACGAACCGGGCCTCCCACAGGTCGAGACCGGGGTTCGTGGCCCCCATCGGCACCTCGATCCAGCGGCGGGCGTCGGGGGGGCGATGGGCGAGCACCGGGTAGAGCACGTCGTGACCGTCCGCGTACACGGTGGCGCGCACGTCGACCGGCTCGCCCACGACCCGCTTCACGGGGAACCGTCCGCCGGCCACCTGCGGCATCACGTCCTCGATGACGATGCGCGGCGGCGGCGCGCCTCCGACCTTGCCGCTCGATGCCATGACGGCACTCTTTCTAGCCGGTCGCCGATCAGCCCACTCGGGCACCCCGTCCGCCGACGCCGGGCACGAAGGGTGCTCAGACCAGCGAGAGGACCAGGCCGAACTGCCCCAGGTGATAGGTGGTCATGATCGCCACCCGAGCCCAGGGGTGGGGCTGGACGAAGCGGTTCCAGGCGATCATCGCGTCAGAGGCGTAGAAGAGCAGAGCGCCGGCTATGGCGAACCCGTTGCCGGTGCCGAACGCGCTCGCCACCATCAGCGAGATCACCGCGAGGTAGGCGGTCACCGGTACGGCGAGCGCATCGTCGTCCGCTCTCACCGCTCGCACGATCCGCACCCCCACCACGAGGATCACCGCGAGCACGACCACCAGGCCCAGGACGAACCACCCCCCTGACTGGCCCCGGAGTTGGAGTCCGGTGATGTAGGCGAGATGGCCGATCAGGAAGGAGGCGAGTCCGGCGACGAAGAGGTCGCGCGGCAGCATCAGGAAGATGTCGCCCGCCAGCGAGAACGCCAGAGCGACCACGAACGCCACCCGCACCGCCGGATCCACCGGGTCGAGGGCCAGAGCGGCCCCGATGAGCAGCACCATGGTGAGGGGCTTCGCGACGTACTCGACCGTCCGCCGGCCGGCGTGCACCGCCAACCAGTCCCCGACCGCGACGGTGAGGGCCAAAGCGAACCACAGCGCGGCCACGCCGGTCATCGCCGCCTCTCCTGACGGCTAGGGCGCATCGAGGCGCGGGAGAACGAGATCGCGGCTGTCCGGGCAGACCTCGCGTCCCTCGAGCCATGCTCGCATCGCGGCCAACGGCACCCACTCGACCGCGGTGACCTCGCCGTCGTGGAAGGACACCGGTCCATCGTGGCGGGCGAGGTAGACCCGGGCGATCTCCCGTACGACGGCGTCCTCGTATCGGCCTTCTCCCAGGTAGACGAGCTCGGCTGCGATGCCGGCCTCCTCGGCCAGCTCGCGCATCGCGGCAGCCTCCCAGGCCTCACCATGGTCGACGACGCCCCCGAACGCGAGATCCCAATGCCCCGGCCAGACGTCCTTCCAGTCCGCCCGCCGGTGGACCAGTAGCTCGGCGGCGTCGTTCACCACGGCGACGAACACCGAGCGGTGCAACAGGTTGTCGCGGCGCACCTGCCAGCGCGGTGCCGTCCCGACCACCGTCCCTGCGGCGTCCAGGACGTCGACGAGTTCGTGCTCGGATGAGGTGACGGTCATCGGGATCTCCAGAGACGCTCGGATTCGCCCACGCTCAACGACTCTTCACAACTGCCGAGCCCGCTCGACGGCCTCGGCCCAGGGCACCGCGTCGGCCACGAGCTGGCGGAGCTGCATGACGTGGCGGGGACGGTTGAAGCCGAGCACCCCCGTCACCACCCCGTCCCGGCCGTAGAGGGCCACGAAGCGCTTCTCCTCCAGCGAGCCGTGCACCACCTCGACGACATGATCCGCGCTCGAGCGGCCGGCGAGCTGGATCTTGCGGTCGTACTGATCACTCCAGAACCACGGGATGGGGTCGAAGCCCTCCGCCGCGTCCTCGCTCACCAGCAGCCGCCGAGCCGCGGCCTCGCCCTGTTGCACCGCGTTCTCCCAATGCTCGACGCGGAGCAGCTCGCCGAAGCGCCGGCTGGGCCAGCGGGCGATGTCACCTGCGGCCACCACCCCCGGCGCGGCGAGCAAGGTCTCGTCGCAGACCACCCCATCATCCAGACGGAGGCCGGATCCTTCCAGCCAGGAGGTGTTCGGGGTCACGCCGACCCCGATCACCGCCACCTCGGCTGCCACCACCGAGCCATCGGAGAGCGCGACCCGTTCGAGACGACCGTCGCCGAGGAAGGCCTCCACGCCCGTACCGAGACGCACGTCGACACCGTGGTCGCGGTGCAGGTCCGCGCACACCTGCCCGATCTCCCGGCCGAGCGCCCGCTCGAGGGGGACCTGGGCCACCTCGACCAGGGTCACCGCCAGACCACGGTGACGGCAGGTGGCTGCCACCTCGGCACCGATGAACCCCGCGCCGATCACCACCACCCGCGAAGGGCCGGCATCGAGATCGGCCCGAATGGCGAGACAGTCGTCCAGCGTTCGCAGCAGGTGGATGCCCGCCAGCTCCGGTTGGCTGGGGAGCCGGCGGGGCACGGCTCCGGTGGCCACGACACAACCATCGAAGCTCACCACCGTGCCGTCGGCCAGCGAGAGCCTCCGAGCACCCACGTCGAGGGCCGACGCGGCGCGACCGAGACGCCAGTCGATGTCGAGGTCCTCGAGCGCAGCCGGCAACGTGATCCGCTCAGCGTCCCACTCGCCGGCCAGCACCTGCTTGGACAGCGGCGGGCGATCGTAAGGGGTGTGGGGATCGGCGTCGATGACCGTGAGCTGACCGTCGAAGCCTTCCCGGCGGAGCGTGTGCGCGGCGTGCATGCCGGCGAGGGATGCCCCCACGATGGCGATCCGTTCGATCATGGGCGGCATCGCCTCCCGCCCGGTTCAGTCGTCGACGATCGAGATGGCCTGCTTGGGACAGCGCTGCACCGCTTCCTCGATCTTGGGGCGCAGCTCCTCGGGCGGGTGCTCGTCGAGGATGTAGAGGAAATCGTCGTCTCGCACCTCGAACACCTCGGGCGCGATGCCCATGCACACGGCGTTGCTCTCACACAGATCGAAGTCGACCACCACTCGCATGGTCCGGTCTCCTCTCGCTCTCGATCGCTCGGTCCTGGCGGCCGGCTCCTCAGGCCTCGGCCCTCGCAACCCACCCCGCAGCTGCCATCTTGCCCCCAACCCGAACTGGCAGGTCAAACGCGTGCCCTGGCACGCGTTTGACCAGCCAGTTCGCGGAGGGGCCGGGGCGCAAGCGACCCGCATCGCATTTCTGATGGGTCGTCAGATATGGTGACCGGCCATGACCAGTCCCCGCCCACCGCTCGCCGGCGTCCGCATCATCGAGTGCTCCCTGCTCGGTCCGGCCGCCATCACCACCCACCTCGCCGACCTGGGCGCCGAGGTCGTCAAGGTCGAGTCACCCACCGGCGACTACGTCCGCGAGATGACCTGGCCCATCGTCGAAGGCACCTCGCTCATGCACCTGCACATCAACCGCGGGAAGCGCAGCATCGTGCTGGACCTCAAGTCCGAGCCCGGGGCCGAGACCTTCCGGGAGCTGGTGCGGTCGGCAGACGCGGTGGTCGAAGCCATGCGCCCGGGCGTGCTGGACAAGCTCGGGCTGGGCTACGAGCGCCTGCTCGAGGTCAATCCCCGCATCGTGTTCTGCACCATCTCCGGCTACGGCATGACCGGTCCCTACAAGAACCTGCCGAGCCACGGCATCGCGTACGACACCTGGGCAGGCATCGTCGACCCTGCCTACGACGAGGACGGCTTCTGCTACATCCCCGACCACGTCTCGATCGGCATCAACGCCGCACCGCTGTACGGCGCGCTGGGCATCCTGGCAGGCATCCTGCGGGCCCGGGACACCGGCGAGGGTTGCCGGATGGAGCTCGCGCAGTCCGACGCCGCGGCCGCGTTCGACTGGTACCGCTCCGAGACCTACAAGGCCTACGAGCGGCCCGAGTCGGAGGTCACCGGCAACAAGTCCGACAACTACGAACGGCGGGCTCCCGGCATCGCGGGCATGCGCGGCGGGGTGCGCTACCAGCTCTACGAGAGCGCCGATGGGCACGTGCTGTTCATGGCTTCCGAGCAGGTCTTCTGGAAGAACTTCTGCCAGGGCGTCGACCGGATGGACCTGTTCGAGCGTTGGCCGGGGAGCCAGTACGCGGACCATGCCCGCCACAACCGCGAGCTCCAGGCGGAACTGCGCGAGATCTTCAAGTCGAAGACCTCGGCCGAGTGGATCGCCTTCGCAGACGAGCACAACACCACCATCGCCCCGGTGAACACTCCCCAGACCATCGCACAGGACCCGCAGTTCCAGGACCGGCTCGGCTGGATCCCCCGCGAGGTGCTCGGCGCGGAGGAACTGCCGTTCCCGGTGAAGCTCGTCGGCGAGGAGCTCCCGGTCCCCACCAGGGCGCCCGAGCTCGGCGAGCACAGCGATCAGGTGCTGCGCGAGCTGCTGGGCTACGACGACGAGCGCATCGCCGCGCTGCGGGCCGCCGGCGCCTTCGGCTCCTGACACCCCTGACCAGGGTCCGGAGCTCTGGCCCCGCGCCGAGTCAGCTCGCCCATGTCGCCGGGCCCATCGGGGTGCCGGGACACGGGATCATCAGCTCCTCCCGCCAGCGGGTGGTGAACTCCCGGGCTCGTGCCCGCCAGGCAGGGATGCGCTCGTCGGCTGGAACCGAGCCGCCGCCGAACCCGCAGGCCGCGTCGGCCGCCTTGCCCATCTCGACGTGCGATTCGAGGTCGGTGGCCCAGACGGTGCAGACCTCCGAGTCGCCCATCAACACCTCGAACAGCCCGACCAGCAGGTGCCCGTGGTCGGCCGCGACGGGCGCCCACTCCTCGCGCACCGCCTCGAGGTAATCGAGTGCGGCGCCCGGGCGAACCCTCGTCAGCTCGTGGACGAACAGGGTGGCCGTGACGGGCTCGCGCTCGAGGTCCGCCAGCGTACGGGTTCCCGCCACGGCACCGAGCAGCCGGTCGAAGCCACCCGTGCGCCGCTCGTAGGCCTCCCGCCACCACTGGGCGAGCTCCTCGTTCGACTCACGGCGGAGGTTGGTGCTGCGGCAGAGTCGTTCCCAGCCATCCCAACCGTCGGCCATCTCCCAGATGTTGACCACCTGCGGCCACCGGCCGGTGCTGCCCATGACGTACCAGGTGCCGTACAGCTCGAGCCCTCGGTCGGTCGTCTCGGAGCGGAAGGCGAGCACGCTGCGCTCCATGTAGGGCACGGCCTGCTCGCCGCGGATGTCGATCACCTCGTGCAGGTAGAGCGGTCGCACGGACGCCGACCCTAGATCGGGTCCCGCCACGGCGCGAACTGCTCGGCAGGCGGCTACCTTGCCGAGGGTGGCAATGCAGGCCGAACGGCCGGTCGAGCGGCGAACGGCGAAGATCCACGGCTACGACGTCTCGTACCGGATCTGCGGCGACCCGGCCGAGGACCGGCCGGTCCTGCTGCTCGTGCACGGCATGGCGGGCAGTGCCACCACGTGGCGGTCGGTGATGCCGAGCCTCGGCCGGCACCACACCGTCATCGCCCCCGACCTGCTCGGGCACGGCACCTCGTCCAAGCCCCGCCACGACTACTCCCTCGGCAACTTCGCCAGCCTGTTGCGCGACCTGCTGATCGCGCTGGGGGTCGAGCGGGCCACCCTCGTGGGGCACTCCCTCGGTGGCGGGGTGGTCATGCAGCTCGCCTACCAGCATCCCGAGCGCTGCGAACGCCTGGTGCTCGTGTGCAGCGGTGGGCTGGGCAAGGAGGTCTCGTGGATCCTGCGAGCGCTGACCCTGCCCGCGTCGGAGTACGCCATGCCGATCCTGTTCCCCGGGTTCGTACGAGACGTGGGGAACGCCGTGAGCCGCTGGCTGGGAGCACGGGGCATCAGAGCACCGCACCTGGAGGAGGAGTGGCGCAGCTACGTCTCCCTCACGGAGCCCGACACCCGCGCCGCCTTCGTCCGCACGCTGCGCGGGGTCATCGACGTCAGCGGGCAGACCGTCACCGCACACGACCGCCTCTACCTGGCCCGCCACGTGCCCACCCTCATCATCTGGGGCGCGCAGGACCACATCATCCCGGTCTCGCACGCCCATGCCGCTCACGCCGCACTGCCCGGTAGCCGGCTGGAGATCTTCGACGACGCCGGGCACTTCCCCCACGCCGAGCAGCCCCAGAAGTTCATCGACGTGCTGGATGACTTCGTGGAAAGCACCGAGCCCATGCGGCTGGACCCTCGCGACTGGCACGCGCTGCTGACTGGTGGGCCGCCGCAGGCGCGGCGCTAGCCAGCCGAGTTCCCCCCACTACCCTGAGACTTTCGTGGGCATGGCTGGGGAGTCCGACCGCGCCGTCGAAGCCAACGGCGCCGAGGTTCCCACTCGCCGGCCTTCACGATGGCGGATCATCGCCCGGGTGGTCCTGCTCGTGGTCTCGGCCACGGTGCTCTACGGGTTGCTGCCGCGCGTACTCGCGGTCTTCGCCCAGGCACCCCGGCTCCTCGAGCTCAACCCGCTGTGGTTCGTGGCCGTCCTCGGCTTCGAGATCGCGAGCTTCACCTGCGTGTGGTGGTTGACCCGCATCGCGGTGCCCGGGGTGAGCTGGTTCGTGGCGGCCACCTCGCAGCTGGTCGCCAACGCCGTGAGCCGGATCGTTCCGGGGGGGCCGGCTATCGGGACCGCGATCGGCTGGCGCATGCTGTCGGTGTCGGGGGTGGACCGCACCCAGGCCGGGGCCGCGATCGCCGCCACCTCCTTCATCTCCAACGGCGTGCTCTTCGCCCTCCCTCTGGTGGCGGTGTTGGGCTCGATATTCGGTGCGCCGGTGCCGCGCAGCCTCGCGCTCGTTGCCTGGGGAGGCGCGCTGGTGTTCGTGGTGCTGTTCGGCGCGGCGTTCCTGGTGGTGCGCTTCGATCGTCCCCTCAAGCTCGCGGGCACGGTCATCGAGCGGGTCGGCCACTGGATCTACCTGCGAGTGGGCCGGCCGAATCCCCCAACTGCAGCCGGTCTCATCCGCCAGCGCGACCTGGTCGTCTCCGCGCTGGGCAGCCGCTGGGAGCAGGCTCTGGCTGCGGCGGTCGGGAACTGGCTCTTCGACTACCTGGCCCTGGTCGCGGCGCTCTACGCGGTGGGGGCGAGCCCGCATCTCAGCCTGGTGTTGCTGGCCTACGGTGCGGGTGCCGTCCTGGGGATGATTCCCATCACCCCTGGCGGGCTCGGCTTCGTGGAGGCCGGACTCACCGCCACGCTGGCGCTGGCGGGAATCGGCGGCGAACAAGCCCTGCTGGCGACGCTCGCGTACCGCGTCGCCTCCTACTGGCTCCCCCTGCCGGCAGGGCTCGGGGCATGGATCGCCTTCCGGCACCGCTACGGCACACCCCCAGCTACGACCCCGGCCTGAGGCATGGGCCGGGAAGAGGACGGGTACGAAAGAATCGGTTGACCGCTGAGACGGATTCGATCACGAGGGGAGGCGCCGTGAGTCGCATCACCGAGGTCGACACCGAGCTCATGCGAGCCGCATCAGTCCTGCGCGAGCGGGCGAAGAGCCTTCGAGAGCAGGCCCGGCTCCTGTCAGCGCCGCTGGCGAGCGCGTACCGGCGGCGGGCGAGCGAGCTGGAGCTCGAGGCCTGGCTCGCCGAGCTGCAAGCCGGCGTCCCCGACGAGGACATCCACCCCGCGGCGTGACCTGCCCACCGATCCCCCGCAGGAGCTCGTGGTCTCCCGTCAGCTTCTGCGTGCCGGGCGCCCGCCCGGCCCCCGACGGGCGGGCGCCCTGCTCCGCTACGGCGATGTGCCGCTTCCCTGCGGGCGCCGCACCGGCCGCCGGGCAGGAGTAGAACGCGTTCTAGTTCTCACCCGAGGCGCCGTATACTGCCGGGATGCATACGCCGACGGGGGGGTTCCCGGCGACCGGGCCCGAGGGCATCGGCATCATCGACACCATGCTCGGGATCCCCGAGGACGATCGCGAGAGCTGGTACGAGTTCCTGAAGCCGCAGCTGCGCGATCGCGAGAGCCTCGAAGAGTTCGAGTTCCCCGCGCAGTACATGTTCAAAGACGTCCCGGGCGGCCCCACCGGCGATCCGGTCGAGTGGACGCTCGCCCAGATGGATGCTCACGGGATCGACACCGCCCTCATTGGCTACGCCACCGAGGGACCACAGGCCCGGGCCCTGAAGGAGCATCCGGACCGGTTCGTGGCCGCCGCCGCCATCGACCCCAACGAGGGGATGGACGGTGTCCGGGCCCTCAGGGACGCGGTCGAGGCCGGTGGCGCCGTGGCCGCTCAGTGGTTCCCGGCCGGCAACCACCCGCAGGTCCCGATCAACGATCGGCGGGTCTACCCCTTCTACGCCGCGTGTGTGGAGCTCGACATCCCGATCTTCGTGTGCGCGGGTGTGCCTGGGCCCCGGGTGCCGATGCTCTGCCAGCACGTCGAGCTGATCGACGAGGTGTGCTGGTTCTTCCCGGAGCTGCGCTTCGTCATGCGCCACGGCGCCGAGCCCTGGGCGGATCTGGCGGTGAAACTCATGCTCAAGTGGCCGAACCTCTACTACTCCACCTCCGCCTTCGCTCCCCGCTACTACCCCAAGGCGATCATCGACTATGCCAACACCCGGGGTGCCGACAAGGTCATCTACGCCGGCTACTTCCCGATGGGTCTCACCCTGGAGCGGATCATGGCGGAGCTGCGCGACGTGCCGCTGCGCGCGGAGGTCTGGCCGAAGTTCCTCCGCGACAACGCGAGAAAGGTGTTGAAACTCGATGACTGATCCGAGCGAACCCACTCCATCGATGGGCGGCGAGGTGGTGCGCACCCAGGGCCGCTACCCGTTCGATATGCCCTTCGGCTGGTTCCTGATGGCCTGGTCCCACGAGCTCCCGCCGGGCGCGGTCCTGCCTCGCTACTACCTCGGCAGGCATCTCGTGGTGTGGCGTGACGAGGAGGGGCATCCCCACGTACAGGACGCCTTCTGCCCGCACCTGGGCGCGCACCTGGGCCACGGAGGCGTGGTCCGAGGCACGGAGATCGAGTGCCCGTTCCACGGCTGGCGCTTCGACGGTGAGGGCCACAACACCTGCATTCCCTACAGCGAGCGCACGAACGCGAAGGGAACGGTGTACTCCTACCCGGTGGTGGAGCTGGCCGACCACTTCGTCATGGCCTGGTTCCACCCGCTCGGCGAACCGCCCAAGTGGGAGCTGCGGCTGCCCGACGAGGCCACCAGCGACGAGTTCACCGACTGGCACACCGCCCACTTCACGGTGAACGCGGGCACCCAGGAGCTGGCGGAGAACACCGTCGACGGTCCCCACTTCCGCTACGTCCACCACACCGACACCGTGCCCGAGATCGAGTCGTACGACACCGACGGATGGGTGGCCCGCACCCGCTCCGTCCAGCGCTTCCCCACCCCTCGAGGGGTCGTGGACGGCCGCATCGACATCGAGAACCAGGGCCCGGGCTTCGGCACGACCTGGTTCCGGGGGATCGTCGACACCCTGCTGGTGGGAACAACCACCCCCATCGACGCCGGCCACTGCCAGGTGCGGTTCAACTTCAAGGTCCGCAAGTTGGGTGATGAACGAGCGACCTCGAGTGTTGGCCGGGCGTTCATCGACGAGGTGTGCAAGCAGTTCGAGGAGGACCGGCCGATCTGGGAGAACAAAGCATTCATCCCCCGGCCCGCCCTGGCCGACACCGACCCGCCCTACCTCAGGTTCCGAAAGTGGTACGCCCAGTTCTACGTCGGTGGCTCGGACAGCACCCGGCAGAGCTGGCCCCCACCCCCACCGGCCGGCCCCGGACAACCGGTGTACGTGAAGCCCGCGCCGACCGCCTCCCGAACGATCAAGGGCGACTGACCGAGCGATCGCCCCGCCAGTCACCAAGGAGGTCCTCGAACCTGGGAGCTTCCCGCAACCGACGTCGGTCGTCGATCAGCCCGAGCACCGCACCCGAGCCCGCCAACACCACGAACACGGCACCAGCCACGAAGCCCATGCGGACTCGCGCCTCAGCCCGCTCGCTGCACGGGGCTTGCGCCCGCCGGGCGTCGTAGGTCTGATCGTCGATCCCCGCCCGCTCGACTCGCTGGTTGCGCTCTCCACCAACGGCGAACAGCAGCGGTGAGCCGCACCGCTGCACACCAGGGTTCTCCACCGGCACGAAGAAGCACCCCAGCGCCACCACGAGCGGCACGAGCGAGGCGAGCAGCAACCCCTTCGCAACCCCCCACAGCGAGCGCCACCGACCGGTCATCGAGTCACTCCCTGCCCCTTGCAGCTCCTCAACCGGCGGACCGGCTGACGGGACGGGGCATCGGCGCCTGACGCGCCGATGCCACCAGCTCGCCGAGCGCGTCGTGCATGGCATCGGTGATCCGGTGCGGATCGGGAAGCGTGTCACGGCAGGCGAGCGTGCCCACGTACAAGCCGCCGAGGTAGCTCCACACCGTCACGTTCAGCCCGATGCCCTCCAGGATGGGACCCACCGAGTAGATCTCCTTCAGGCGGGCACCGGCGGTCCGCAACGGGCGGGAAGGCCCCGGCACGTTCGACACCACGAGGTTGATGGGAGGCGGGTGGCGGTCGGCCAGATGATGACCGGAGTACTGGCGCACGACCCACGCGTAGGGCCGTGGCGGCGTGTACTGCACCCAGGAGGCGAACGTCTCCGGGCCGATGATGGCCTGCACGGCCTTGGCCTCAGCGGTCACCTCGTGAATCCGGAGCAACCGCCGCACCGGATCCGGCTCGTCGGTGGCCAGGTAGGTGAACAGGTTCGAGACCCGGTTCCCCCCGAGCCGCCCGCCACCGCCCGCGTCGATGCCCACCGGCACCCCGGC
>NZ_DAIUCK010000059.1:0-19768 GCF_036846205.1 Rhabdothermincola sp.
CCCGACACCCCGGACCCCTCGATCACGAGAGGCTGCCGCTCGCCGTCGCGGCGTTGGACCGTCACCTCGAGCCGATCGGGAAAGACCAGCGCCGGGGCCCGGACGTCCAACCGGTAGCGATCAGGGTCCATCGAGCCTCTCACCGTGAACGTGACCACCAACCGGCCCCCCGGTGGGACGACCACGTGCGCCCCGGCGCGCCGCCAGCCATACTCCTCGTGCATCTCGACCGGCAGGACCTCCCCGCCGACGGTGGCCGAGGTGACCGGGAACCGGCTGTAGAGCGACAGGTAGGTCCGGTTGGAGCCGTGCGGGAAGCCGTAGTCGTTGCCGGCCGCGTAGTCGGACCCGCCGGGAGGTGCGTCGTTGATGAGCTCGACCGCCACCCGTCCCTCCATCACCCCGGTGGTGGGATCGAGCGCGACGTCGTAGCGGACGGTGCGGTGCAGGTAGGCGTCAAGCTTGTTCGGGTTGGCGTTCGCCACCGTGACGAGCAGCCCGTCGGAGTCGGCGGCTGGTGGCGCCATCGCACCATCGAGTCCCAGGCGCCGCAGGAGCGGTTGCTCACGGGGGTCGAAGGCCCAGAAGCGCAGCTGACCCGCCGCCACGGCCGGACCGAGAGCCTCACCGACGGCGCGGGGTCCGGGCAGGTCGCCGGTGGTGAGTCGCTCGAAGGTCTCCCGTGACACCCGCTCGAGGAAGTCGACCCGTTCGTCGGTGTCCGGGAACTGCGCGTACTGCTGGCGGAGCAGGAAGTCGGCCACGTTGTCGGGGGTGAGCGGCTGCTCGTACCCCGCGACCCTGATCTCGCCGACGAGGCGGAGCAGCGAGGCGAGGCCCTCAGGGTCGACGTAGAGCACCCCGTCGATGGCTTCGCCCTCGCGGGCGAGCGGGTACAGCTCCCGGGCCATCTCCGCCACCGTCGGGAAGTCGGGGGTGCCGGTGATGTTCTGCCAGTGGGTCCACGGTCGGTACTGGAGGTAGCGCTCCGGATAGCGGGTCGGATCCGCCAGCGGCGGGTGCTGTCCCAGGGGCAGTCGGCTGCCTGCGTTCAGCTCGGCAGCTCGGCCGCTGGCCGTGAGCTCGAGAGTGCCCCCGTCGGCCACCAGCTCCCCCCAGTTGCCCATGAAGCCACCGAGTTCCCTGCTCTCGGCCGGGCTGGTGAACAGGATCAGATACCGGCGCGCCCCGCTGCGACCCAGCAGGTCCGGGGCCACGTCGAGTGTGGCTGCCGCCAGGTCCGCGTCGTCGCTGGCGTCGATCACCTGCTGCTCGAACCGGTCGACCCGAGCACGGACGGCGGGCAGCAGCCACGTCTGGTCGAGCGCGCCGAGTTCCGCGAGGCTCGCCGCCATCACGCCCACCGCCTCATGCATCGGCTGGGCGAGGGCGGCGAGCAGCTCCACGTCGACCCGTCCCCCCTCGACACGGAGCTGCTCGAAGTCCGCGACTTCGGCCGCCCGGGTGGCCGCGTCGACGATGGCGGCCCCCGAACGGGCGACGGTGGTGACCGCGTCGAGCTGGCGCCCCACGATCGGCAGCGCCCGGCCCGGCTGGACATACCAGGCGGTGGTCACAGCGGCCGTCGTGTCGAACGCCTCACGAGCCGAGCGAAGGTGGGCGAGCACACCCTGCTGATCACCCGCTCGTGCCGCGTCGAGCCATGCCCGGCTCTCCTCCGCCGCTCGGCTGCCGTTGCGCCAGCTGATCGCTCCCGCGACCACCACTGGCGCCAGGATCAGGGCGCCCAGGGTGCCGCCGGCAAGCGCGGCCCTCCTGACCCGTCGTCGCGCCGTGCTCCCAGCCCGACGATAGGCGGAACCGGCCACGGCTACGGCCCCGACGAGGCTCGCCAGCGCGGACAGCCCGACGGGACCGGTGTCGGGCAGCCGCAGCAGGACCTGCACGCCAGCCCCGACCACCACCGCGCCCGCGATCGCGGGCCTGCTCGGCGTCAGCGCCAGCGCGATCGCGGCGACGAGCACGACCAGCGCGCCAGCCACCAGGACCGGATGACCACCGACCGCGACGCACGCCCCGACGCCGGCCAGCACGATCCAGCTGGGAGGCGCGGCCGCCGCTGCGGCCCGGGTCACCGCCGCGGCGAACAGGAAACGCCAGCAGCCGTCCACCACGGCCAGCCCCGTCGGCGCGCCCGCCGCGAACAGGGCCCCGAGACCAGCCAGCCCGGCGATCGCCCACACCGAGACCGGCTCCCACCGGCGGACCCCCGTCGATGGTCGCCGTGCGCGCATCAGCGCCGATGCTACGGGTCGACCGGCCAGCGAGCGGGTCGGCTCGACTCAGCCGGCGTCGAGCTGGCTGACCCCGCCGGTGCTCCACCAGCTCGCGGTCAACGCCAGGCCGGGCACCTCGGCTCGGGACTGCAGCTCCTCGTAGGTGCGCTTGTAGCCGGTGCGGGCGATCTTCCAGTCTCCCCCGACCTTGCGGTACTCGTCCCGGTAGAACGCCGCGCCCCGCACGGTCACATTCCAGTCGGTCATGATCACCACGTCGTCCATCGCCCAGGTGCCGAGGGCGGTGTCCGGGCCGGTGAGGTCGATCTCGGGATGGTGGACTCGATGGCTCGAGTGGAACGTCGGCGCGCCCATGTTCCGCTCGAGGAAGGCGACGATGTCGTCCCGGCCCTCCAGGTGGTACTTCCCACCGCTGTAGGAGGCCACCGCATCCTCGGTGAACAGCTCCCGCAGCTCCGCCCACAGCTTCTGGTCGATGCAGCGGAGATAGGCGTACTTGACTCGCTTGATGGCCTCGATCTCGAGGAGGTCGCTCAGCTCCATGGGCGGATGGTACGCCCGGTGACCGGGCCCGGCGCCGAGCGCCTGCTCAGACCGCCGTGCCCTCGAGGCGGTGCCGATGGACCTCGTCCGGCCACAACGCCAGCAGGGTGTCGAACACCTCGTGGACCGTCTCGTAGCCGGCGAAGTGCCCGCCGCCGGGCACCACGGTGAGCTGTGCGTCGGGGACCAGTTCGGCCTGGTGGACACCGTGGCTGAGGGGCACGACGATGTCGTCGGCGCCGTGCCAGAACCGGATCGGGACCCGGACGTCCCGCAACGAGAACCCCCAATGACGGGCGAAGAGCACCAGGTCGTACACCGGGGCGCGCAACCCGTGCGGGATCGCGGTGGTGAGGTCGTGCAGGAAGGCGGCCTTCATGTCCGGACGGGCGAGTACCGAGCGGTCGGGACCGGGCCCGAGGCGGGCGTACAGGTCGAACACCGGTGAGGCGGCCACGGCCGCCAGCGGTCGCAACACCCAGGTCATGGCCAGCCCGGCGGGACCGGCAATGAGCGACAGCAAGGGCGCGAAGGGCGCCAGCAGCCGGGTGTAGCCGGGCGCGGCCTCAGGGCCGGCGGTGGGGCCGATGCCGCCGAGCACCGCGCCGGCCACGACCCGCTCGGGGATCAGGTAGGCGCAGGCCAGCACGAACGGGCCGCCGCCTGAGAGGCCCACCACGGCGAACCGCTCGAGACCGAGCCGGTCACTCACCTGGCGCACGTCGAGCGCCCAGTCGAGGACCCGCCCGTACTGGTGGGCGGTGGAACGCCCGGTGCCCGGACGCTCCAGGCCGATCAGGCGGATCCCCCGATCCCGAGCTGCCGACGGCGCCTCGGGAGGTACCTGCTTGGCGGCACCTGGGGTGCCGTGGAACCACAGCACGGGAAGGCCGGCGCGATCACCGAACTCCGCGTACCCGAGCACACGCCCATCGGCCAGTTCGACCACGTGCTCGACCTCCGGCAGGTTCGGAGGCGGGCAGGGGTCGGTCACGGCGCCAGATTGTGCCAGAGCGCGCGCTCGGGGAGGTACACAGCACTCCGTGCGGTCGTCGGGGAGCCGGCGCTACATGCCCACACCGGTGCCCTGACCGCCCCCAGCCGTGTAGCCCTCCGACGGCTGGATCATCACCCAGCCCTGGCCGCCGAAGGCCATCTGGAAGGTCTCGCCCGAGCCCTTGCCGATGAGGGTCTTCAGGTTCACGTCGGCCTTGATGTTCATGGTGACCCCGCTGGTCCACATCACCACCGCGTTGGGATCGGCGAACGTGGGAGCGCTGGCCACATCGAGCACCACGGGTGGGCCATCGGTCGTCACCGCTACGTACCCGGTGCCCGACAGCACGACGTTCCACATGCCACCCGCCATCATCCCCGCACCACCGACCATCTGGATGTCGCCATCGATGCTGGCGCTGTGGGCAAGGATGCTCGCTCCGTTGACACTCACCGAGTCGTTCTCCAGGTACATCACCTGGATCTCCTTGCCCATGTCGGCGAGGAACACCTCGCCGGTGCCCTGAACCGTCATCAGCTTCTGGCCTTCACCGGTGAACTTCTGCTTGAGCCACTTCCCGGCCCCGCCCGCACCCGCGGACTCGAACTTCGCGTCGCCCTGGTAGGCGACCATTGAGCCGAGGGCAGCCTTGATCGGGCCGTAGTGCAACAGCACCTTGAGCATCTTCTTGTTCTGCAAGGTGAACGGGTCCTGGCCCGTCGTCTCCTGCGCAGCCGCCATGTCGAGGGCGACAGGATGGATTGCCACGGTTCACACCTCCAGCTCCGGGTCGGCCCGCGACTCTACGGCCTGCTCTGCGGTCGCGTCCCGGATCTCGCGCTCAGCGCCGCAGGTGCCAGGCCTTGGGCTGGACGCAGGCCAGGATCCCCGCCGTGCCCAGCGTCGCCCCGATGCCCGAGTGGTGCCGCCCCGACCAGGGCAGACGGGGGCTGACCCGATCGCAGCAGTTCCAGTAGGCGGAGCCCACGTCGAGCCGGGCGAGCAGCCGCCGGGCTCGTTGCTCGTCGCGGGTGTACACGGCCGCGGTCAGGCCGTAGTCGGTGTCGTTCATCAGAGCGACCGCCTCGTCATCGCTCGCCACCACCCCGATACCGATGATGGGTCCGAAGCTCTCGACTCGCATCACGTCCATGTCGTTGGTGACGTCCGTGATCACGGTCGGAGCGAACCAGGCGCCTGGGCGATCGGACAGGCGATGACCTCCGGTTCGCACCACCGCGCCCTTCGCCACCGCGTCGGCCACCTGAGCCTCGAGCACCTCGAGCTGCTCCGGGCGGGCGAGAGGGCCGAGGTAGGTGCGCTCGTCGTGGGGGTCACCGACGACGAAGCCCTCGACCACGGCGACGAACGCCTCCACGAACGCCTCGTACACGGCTTCGTGCACGTAGATCCGCTCGACGGAGCAACAGCTCTGCCCGTTGTTGTAGAAGGCACCGTCGGCGAGGGAGGCCGCGGCGGACCCGAGGTCGACATCGTCGGTGACGTAGACCGGGTCCTTGCCACCCAGCTCGAGCTGGAGCCTGATCATGCGACCGGCGACGGCCTCGGCGATGCGCCGCCCCGTGGCGTAGGAGCCGGTGAAGAACACCCCGTCGACCGGCTGCTCGAGCAGGGCGGCACCCGCGGCGGGACCCCCCGACACCAGCACGAACACGTCCTCGGGAACTCCGGCGGCGTACAGCAACTCGGTGATGGCCTCACCGGTGCGGGGCACCAGCTCCGAAGGCTTGTAGAGCACCGCGTTGCCCGTGAGCAGCGCCGGGAGCTGGACGTTCATCCCCACGAACCACGGGTAGTTCCACGCCGAGATGTTGGCCACGACCCCCAGGGGCTCGCAGCCGATCTGCTCGACAAGCTCACCGTCGTCGTACACCGTGGTCGGCTGCAGAACCCGCGGTACCTCGTCCACGAAGTAGTCGACGCGGGGGCCCACGCCTGCCAGCTCGTTGCGGGACTGGGTGATGGGCTTGCCCATGTCGTCGGTGAGGATCTCCGCCAGTCGGTCACGATCCCGTGCCACGAGGTCGCCGAACCGGCGGATGATCGCCACCCGCTCCTCCAGCGGGCGGGCAGCCCAGCCGGGCGCGGCGGCTGCCGCCCGAGCGAACGCGCCCTCCGCGCTCATCGGGATGCCACCCCCCGGGCCCGCTCGATGAACTCGGCCAGGATGGGCCGCGGCGACAGCAGGTGTTCGCGATCGCCCACCCACTCGGGATGCCATTGGACACCGAAGACGTACCGATCGTCCGCATCCTCGAGCCGGACCGCCTCCACGATGCCGTCGGCCACGGACCGTGCCTCCACGGTGAGCCCGTTGCCCAGGTCTTTCACCGCCTGGTGGTGCACGCTGTTCGTCCGAGCCGTCGACACGCCCGGGTACAACATCGCCAACCCGCTGCCCTCCACGATGTGCACCTCATGCTCGTTGTGGTCGTAGCGGTGCCAGTCACGATGCTCGAGCGCACCGGGCACCTGGGTGGCGATGTCCTGGTAGAGGGTGCCGCCGAACGCGACGTTGATGACCTGCGCGCCGCGGCACACCCCCAGCACCGGCTTGCCCGCTTCGTGGAAACGGTTCAGGAGGTCGATCTCGTAGCAGTCCCGAATCTCGTCGCCGACCCACTCCGGGCGGAGCGGCTCCTCACCGTAGGTCCGGGGGCAGACGTCGGACCCGCCCTGCAGGACCAGGCCGTCCAGGTCGGCCACCCAGTCGTCGATCTCAGGACCGGTACCGGGAGCGGTGGGGATGAGGTAGGTCACGGCCCCACCAGAGGCCACCCAGTGCGAGACCGCCTCGTCGAGGTAGAGGAGGGTCTTGCCCTTGAACACCGCGCGCTCGGGATCCGGGTGGAAGAAGCTGGCCGAGATCCCGATCCGTGGCCGGCGGTCGTCGAGCCGGCTCATCGGCGGATCCTCATCCGAAGGCCTCCACGAAGATGCCCCGGAGGTCGGCTTCGGTCACCGGACGGGGGTTGTCGAGGTGGCAGGGATCGGCGAACGCCACCCGTGACAGCTCATCGACCAGTGACCGATCCACCCCGAGCTGAGCGAGCGACCCGGGGATGCCGATGTCGGCTTTCAGGTCTCGTAGCCAACCCAGGAAGGCCTCGGGAGTGTGTGCGTCGAGCCCGGCGCTGGCGGCCAGCATGGCGAAACGCTCGGGGCACGCTTCGACGTTGAGGCGCAGGCCATGGTCGATCATCACCGCGTTGGCCAGGCCGTGATGCAGATCGGCCACCGTGCCGAGCGCGTGGGCGGTCGAGTGCACCACCCCCAGCCCCTTCTGAAAGGCGATGGCCCCCATCATCGACGACATGAGCATCCCCGTACGAGCGTCGAGATCCCCCGGCTCGGCCACGGCGCGAAGCAGGTGGGTCGCTCCCAGACGGAGCCCTTCGAGCGCGATGCCGTCACAGATCGGGTGGTACGCCTTGGCCAGGTACGCCTCGATGTTGTGGGTGAGGGCATCCATGCCGGTGGCCGCGGTCAGCGGTGGCGGCAGACCGACCGTCAACTCCGGGTCGGCGAGCACCACTCGAGCCAGCAGGTGCGGCGAGAAGATGATCCGCTTGACGTGGGTGGTGTCGTCGCTGATCACCGCGCTACGCCCCACCTCGCTCCCCGTGCCCGCCGTGGTGGGCAATGCCACCAGATGGCACACCGCATCCGTGATCGGCCTCGCCCCGGGACGGCCGTCCTCGTAGTCGAACAGCGCGCCCGGGTGGGTGGCCATGAGCGCCACCGCCTTGGCCACGTCGAGCGCCGCGCCGCCACCCACCCCCACCACGGCGTCCGCCCCGTGCTCGTGATAGCGCCCGACCCCGGACCGCACCTGCGACTCGGTGGGGTTGCCCCACACGCCGTCGAACACGGCGGGCTGCAGACCCCCGCCCCGCAGCCCGTCCACCAGCTCGTCCAACAGTGGGAGGGCTGACACCCCCTTGTCCGTGACAACCAGCGGGCGCTCGACCCCCACCTCAAGGAGGTGGTCGGGGAGGAGGTGGCGGGCACCGACGCCGAAACGGATGTCGGTGGGGAAGCTGAACCGGTCGATCACCATCGACCCGCAGGCTACCGGCCTCCCCGAGCCGCCCCCGGGCGCGCCCGGTGCGCCCGGCGCTCCGAAGCGGCTCGCGGTCTCGGCGCCTACCGGCGAGAGCCCCTGAGGCGTACCATCCGGGTGGAGGCCTGCGAGGCCACCGACCACGAGAGGAGGTCGTATGGAACGACCATCGTGGATGAGATCCGGAGCCAGCAGCCCGGCTGGGATGACGGCCGACGCGCTCGAGCTCTTCGCCAGGCGAGGTGAGGCGCTCTGCGGGTTGGCGGACGACGCCGACCGCGGCGGTGCTCGCGAGCGCGCCGGGTGGGCGCTGACCACCCTCACCGACGACCCCGACGCGGACGGCTGGGCCGTCCACGAGGCGATGGTCGGAACCAGACCCGCCGACGACGCCTGACCTCCGAACAGCGTCCGTGTCGCGAGGGTTCTGCCCGGTCGCGGCTCAGACCGGTCGAGCTCAGATGATCTCGAAGTAGCGCCGCAGCTCCCAGTCGGTGACCGCCTCCGCGAAGCGGCGCCATTCCCACTCCCGGGTGGCGACGTAGTGTTCCACGAAGCCGTCACCGAACAGCTCCCGGGCCACCTTCGACCCGGCCAGGCGATCGGTGGCCTCCTGGAGGGTGCGGGGCAGGCGCGGGAGCGTGCCGTCGGCGTAGGCACTCCCCCGGGTGGGTGGCTGGTCGAGTTCGAGGCCCTGCTCGATCCCCCACAGGCCCGCGCCCAGGCAGGCGGCCACCGCCAGGTAGGGGTTCACGTCCGCGCCGGGGACCCGCATCTCGAGCCGCGTTGAGCTGGCCGAACCGGGGATGACCCGGCAAGCGACGGTGCGGTTGTCGACGCCCCACGACGGCTTGGTCGGCGCCCAGAAGCCGTCGACCAGCCGCTTGTAGCTGTTGACCGTGGGTGCCCACAGGGCGAGCAGCTCCGGCAGGAGCTGGAGGATGCCGGCGACGTAGGAGCGGAACAGGCCGCTCATCGAATGCTCGTCCCGCTCGTCATGGAACAGGTTCCGCTCGCCGTCGAGGTCCCAGAGACTCTGGTGGGCGTGGCCCGAGCAGCCTGGCAGGTCGGTGTTCCAGCGAGCCATGAAGGTGGGCATGATGCCGAACCGGTGACCGATCTCCTTCACGCCCGCCTTGAAGAGCTGGGCCCGGTCCGCGGCCTCGAGCGCGGGGGCGTAGAGGATGGCAGCCTCGAACACCCCCGGGCCGGTCTCGGTGTGCAGCCCCTCGAGTGGCACGCCGAAGGCCCGTAGCTCACGCAGCAGGGCGTCGAAGAAGGGCTGGTTGTGCGCCTGGCGCAGCACCGAGTAGCCGAACATCCCCGGAGTGAGCGGGGTGAGGTCCCGGAAGCCCTTCTCGTTCACCGAGTGCGGCGACTCGAGGAAATTGAACCACTCGAACTCGAGACCGAAGTTGGCCACGTACCCCATCGCCGCCGCCCGCTCGACGACCCCCCGCAGGGCCCGGCGGGGGCAGACCTCGAGTGGCTGGTTCCCCGTTCCCATGAAGTCGCCCAGGAAGAAGTGACGATCACCCTCCCAAGGGATCCTGCGGTGGGTGGACAGGTCGAGACGCACCTCCGCGTCGGGATAGCCCGACTGCCAGCCGGTGTAGGTGGCGTTGTCGTAGCACTCATCCGCGGTGTCCCACCCGAAGACCACGTTGCAGAACCCGAACCCGGAGCGGGCCGCCGAGAGGAACTTGCCCTTGTCGAGATACTTGCCCCGCAGCACCCCATCGACGTCGGTGATCGCCACCTTCACGTAATCCGCCGGGGAGCTACGGATGGTGTCGATCGGGTCCTGGTGGGTCTCCTCGCCGCTGCCGTGCCCGTTCCCGCTCATGCTCGGCGAGCCTACGCCCCGCCCCGGCCCGGCGCGGCCCTGAGCGCGCTGGCGGCTCGGTGGCTGTGCGCGATGCGTACCAGGATCACCACCGCGCAGCTCGACAGCGTCACCGTGTACAGGATCAGCGCCGCATCACCGACCGCCAACCCGTAGGCGCCCCACATGAACGCGTCGACGATGGCCAGCTTCCACGTCGCCGGTGCGATCCCTTCCAGGCGGTCGCTCCGCAGCGCCGTCCACACCTGCGGGCCGTACTGGACCAGGACCGACACCGCGAGCACCGCGCCCAGCGCGCCGGCCAGCCACGCCACCACGATCGCCGCCAGCCAGACACCCGCCCCGATCAGGTCACGCCGACGGGTCTGGTGCCGGAGCAGCACCGCGGTCCACACCGCCAGCGGCAGGGCAGGCAGGGTGACCAGCCACACCGGCACCAACCCGGACAGGAACCCGTAGGTCAGCCAGGCCAGCTCGGTGACCGCCACGTTCAGCGCCATCAGCGGCGACACCCCGTCGGGCACGCCCGTGCGGACCAGACGCACGGGCTGGGGGACCAACCGGGCCAGGAACGTGAGGGTCGCGATCGCACCGAGCACGGTCGCCGGGTCCACGGCGGCGAGGCTACCGGCCACATCCGGGTTCCCGAGCAGCGAGTAGCGTCGGCGCGATGGACGGCACCCCGGCACCGACGTTCGTCCTGGCGATCGACCTCGGCACCGGCGGACCGAAGATCGCCCTGGTCTCCACCGACGGTGAGGTCATCGCCCACACGGTCCGTCGCAACGGGCTGATCCTCGTGCCCGGCGGTGGCGTCGAGCAGGACCCGGAGGAGTGGTGGAGCTCCATCGTCGACGGCATCGGTGAGCTGCTGGGACGCCAGCTGGTTCCCGTCCACGACATCGTGGCCATCAGCATCACCGCCCAGTGGATGGCGACGGTCCCGGTCGACGAGACGGGCACCCCACTCGCCAACGCGGTGAGCTGGATGGACGACCGCGGCAGTCGCTACGTCAAGAAGGTGACCGGAGGTGGTCTCGCCGTCCCCACCGTCGGCTACAACGCCCGCAAGCTCCGACGGTGGCTGCAGGTCACCGGCGGCGTCCCCTCCCGCACGGGCAAGGACTCGGTGGGCCACATCCTGTGGCTCAAGCACGAGCGGCCCGACGTCTACCGCGACACCTACAAGTTCCTCGAGCCGATGGACTTCCTGAACATGCGGCTGACGGGGCGGTTCGCGGCGTCCTACGACTCGATCGTCGGGCACTGGGTCACCGACAACCGCGACCTCTCACGGGTTGTCTACGACGAAGAGCTGCTGTCGTGGACCGGCATCGATCGGGCCAAGCTCCCCGATCTGTTACCGACCGGATCGGTGGTCGGTCCCATCACCCCCGAACGGGCGAAGGAGCTCGGGCTCGGTGAGCACGTGCAGGTGATCACCGGCACGGGTGACACCAGCTCGGCCGGCATCGGGGCCGGCGCGGTGCGTGACTTCGACGGCCACCTCTACGTGGGCACCTCGTCGTGGCTGTCCTGCCACGTGCCGTTCAAGAAGACCGACCTGCTCCACAACATCACGTCGCTGCCCTCCGGCATCCCCTCGCGCTACTGGGTCGCCACCGAGCAGGACGTGGCAGGTGCATCCTTGACCTGGTTGATCGACAACGTCCTGCTCGCGGACGACGCCCTCTCCGTGGTCGACGCACCCGACGACATGCTCGAGGCACTCAACGGGCTCGCTGCGACCTCACCGCCGGGGAGCAACGGGGTGCTGTTCTTCCCCTGGCTGAACGGGGAGCGCACCCCGGTCGACGACCACCGCATCCGCGGAGGATGGATCAACCTCGGCCTGGCCACCCGGCGGGCCGACCTGGTACGGGCCGTGTTCGAAGGCGTGGCCCTCAATGCCCGGTGGATGCTCGTCTACGCCGAGCGCTTCACGAAACGGCGCTTCGACGGCCTCACCTACATCGGCGGCGGTGCGCTCTCCCCGTTGTGGTGCCAGATCATGGCCGACGTGCTCGACCGCCCGATCCGGCAGGCCGCCGAGCCGCGGCTCGCGAACGTGCGGGGTGCAGCGTTCTCCGCCGCCGTAGCGCTCGGGTACCTGCGGTGGGACGACATCCCAGCTCGGGTGGCGATCACCGAGACCTTCACCCCCGACCGCTCCACCCGGGCCACCTACGACCGGGCCTTCGAGGCCTTCACCGAGTACTACAAGCGCACCAAGGGCATCTTCGCCAAACTGAACCGCCATCCACGAGGACCGTCATGACCGACCACCCCGTCCCACCCGAACCAACGATCAAGCAGTTCCGCGAGCGCTACGAGACCTACGCCAAGCTCCCCCCGACCGGGGTGCCGCGCGAGGAGGTGCTGCGGGTCATGCGGGAGATGGCCGCCGAGGAGCAGGCAAGGTGGGCCGAAGGCTACGCCTCGGGTTGCGTCTACAACCGGGACCAGGACCACATCGACTTCCTCATCGAGGCCTACGCCATCAACTCGCAGTCGAACCCGCTGCACACCGACGTGTGGCCGAGCGCGGTGAAGTACGAGAGCGAGATCGTGGCCATGACCGCCCACATGCTCGGTGGCGGGCACATCGGCGGTGGGCCGGGGAGCCCCGACGGGGTGTGCGGCACCGTGTCCTCCGGCGGGAGCGAGAGCATCCAGCTGGCTATGAAGACCTACCGCGACTACTTCCGGACCACCAAGGGCATCACCAGGCCGCAGATGGTGGTTCCCGAGACCGCGCACGCCGCGTTCGACAAGTCTGCGCAGTACTTCGGCATCGACATCGTGCACGTCCCGGTGGGGCCCGACTGGCGGGCAGACGTGAATGCCATGGCCGACGCGGTCACCGACGACACGGTGGTGATCGTCGGCTCGGCGCCGCCGTTCCCCCACGGCATCGTGGACCCCATCGAGGAGCTGTCGGAGATCGCCCGGGAGCGGGGCATCGGGTTCCACACCGACGCCTGCCTCGGAGGGTTCGTCCTGCCGTGGGCCGAGAAGCTGGGCTACGACGTCCCGCCGTTCGACTTCCGCCTACCGGGGGTGACGTCGATCTCCGCCGACACCCACAAGTTCGGGTACGCGGCGAAGGGCACCTCGGTGGTGCTGTACCGCAACCAGGAGCTCCGCCACTACCAGTACTTCACGATGACCGACTGGCCGGGTGGCCTGTACTGCTCACCATCGTTCGCCGGTTCCCGCCCTGGCGGACTCAGCGCCGCGTGCTGGGCGGCGATGGTGTCGATCGGCGAGGAGGGCTACCTCGATGCCACCCGCCGGATCCTGGAGACCGCCTCGACCATCAAGGCCGGTATCAAGGAGATGCCGGAGCTGCGGCTCTACGGCGACCCGCTGTTCGTGATCGCCTTCGACAGCACCGACCCCGCGCTCGACATCTACCGGATCAACGACGCCATGACCGCTCGGGGCTGGGCACTGAACCCACTCCACCGGCCGGCCGCGCTGCACCTGTGCGTCACCCAGCGCCACACCCAGCCCGGGGTGGCCGAGCGCTTCCTCGGGGATCTGCGGGCGGCCATCGACTGGGTGCGCGAGAACCCCTCCAGCGAGGGTGGCATGGCCCCCATCTACGGGATGGCGAACACCGTCCCCGAGCGGGGTCTGGTCGCGGAGGCGATGCTCGACTTCATGGACGGCTGGTACCGCCTGCGTTGATCGGGGCTCAAGGAGCTCCCCGCAACTGTTCACCAGCACGCGGTCATAGGCCGCGGATCCATGAACAGTTCGGCATGACCCCCCAACTGTTCACCAGCACGCGGCCACCGACCGCGGATCCATGAACAGTTCGAGGAGAGGGGCGAGCCCGTCAGCCAGGGGTGCGGGGGATGAGCGACTCCAGGGTCCAGCTGCCGGACTCGGTGTAGGTGATCGTGCCGAGCGGCGAGGGCGAGTCGATCCGCAGGGTCCACTCCGACCGGATCGGCAGGCCGGTGCGAGCGTCTAGCCACAGGTCCACCGTGCCGCTGCCTGACTGGGCGCCGGAGTAGGTTCGCTCGTCCCGAACGTGCCGAGCGGGCACCTCCTCGCCGCCCACCTGGATCGTCTCTGAGCCGAGGTAGACGTGCGGGCCGGAGGTCGAGCTCGGCCCGGTCCCCGAGGCCTGAATGGCACAGGACTGGGTCCACTCGTCACCTGGTTCCATCTCGGGTCGCAGGACCACCGCCGGATCGCAGGTCGAGGTCGACAGCGACTCCGGGGCGATCACCACGAAGTCGAATCGCTGGAACACCTGGCCACCGGTGTCGACCAGCGAGCCGTCCCGCCAGCAGTAGTTCCAGGTCTGCCAGTGGTTCGAGTTGTAGTCGATCCGTACCTGGAAGCAACCTTCCCCCGCCGGTGACACGGTCACCGGCATGGTCGGCCCCATCCGCTGCTCGGTCGCCTGGAAGCTCAGCTTCTCGCTGCCCTCGCCACGGGCCGTGTACACGCCTAACGCGGGCAGCTCCACCCCGTCTGCCATCGACGGCGGAGGCGGCACCTGGGTGCGGTAGGACTCGACCGCCTCCTCGACCGACAGTGGCGCCGGCGCACGGCCCCGAACCCCGAGCACTGCGACGGTAACGAGCCCGCCGACCACCACGACCGCCACCCCACCGGCGATCCAAGGCCATCGCCGGTGGCGACCCGACCCGGCGCCGACATCAGCGCCAGGATCCCCTACCACGAGGGCGGTTCGTCCCCGGGCCGCCCCACCATCCACGCCACCGTCACGCCGCGGGCACCATGCGGTCCGCCTTGCCGAGCTGGTAGCCGGCCCAGAGCAGGACGAGGCCGAACGCCACCAGGTAGATGCCGAGGAGCACCGCGACGACCAGCACCGTCGCCCCCGGCCAGGCGATCACGACGATCCCCACCAGGATCGACACCACGCCCCGGGAGAGCAGGTGCGGGCGCAGCCCGGACTCGGCGGGCACCGTCAGACCCGCGATCACCGACACCACGCCCGCCAGGATCAGCTCGATCCCGATCAGCAGCACGAGTGCCCACACGGTGATCGCGGGCCAGAAGACCGCCACCAGACCGACGGCCAGGTCGAGCACTCCTCGCACCACCAGCAGGCCCCAGTAGGTACCCGCCTTGTGGGTGACGAGCGCGTCGATGATCTGGGCCATGCCGCCGACCGCGAGGAAGATACCGACGACGATCGCCACGGTCTCGATCGTCTTTCCCGGCCAGGCGAGCACGAGCACACCCCCGATCAGGGCCAGCACGCCGGCGATCAACGCGATCGAGCGGCTGCTGCGGAGCAGGGCGAGCTGCTGGGACGGAGTGGGCATGCCAGCGGTCATCGGTGCCTCCTCTCCCGGTGGGTCACACCACCCTACGCCTCGGGACCCCCAAAGGGATCGATGGGTGTCGCTGGCTCACCCGATGGGTTCGGCGAGAACCTTCTCGAAGAACGCCCGGTCGTGGAAGATCGAGACGTCCGAGAGGTACATCTTCCCGTACCGCTCGAAGTACATGAGCTGCTTGGTGAGCAGGAAGGTGCTCCGGTCCCAGTCCGATGCCACCAGGCCGTGCGCCTCGACCTGTGCTCGCACCCGTCGTTGCTCCCGGAAGCGGCGGGCGATGGCCCGGATGGAGCGGTCGTGGGCCTCGATGCCCTTGGCCCTCGCCAGCTGCTCCTGCGGGGCGTTGAGGATGGCCGCCAGGCTGACCTCGCCGAACGGGGCGGTGAGCAACGGCTCCATCATGGTCCGGCAGAACTGCACCAGCTCGTCGCCTTCGAGGCCGAGCCCCTCCCTCAGTGCCGGCCCCACCATCCGGGTGAGGTGATCGGCGATGTCGGCCCAACAGGTCTCATCGCCGAGCGCACCCTGGATGAGGCGACGGAAGAAGAAATGGGTCTCTGGATCGAGCCGGCCGACGATGCCCCAGTCGATCACGCCGATACGACCGTCGCGTAGCAGCAACAGGTTGCCGGCGTGCACGTCCCCGTGGAAGTTGCCCCAGCGGATGGCGGTGAGCAGGAATCCCTGCACCACCTGCTGCACCACCGGTCGGGGGTCGATGCCCAGCTTCTCGATGGCGGCCAGATCGTCCACGGGCACCCCGTCCAGGAACTCCATCGTGAGCACCCGCGAACTCGACAGCTCAGGGAACACCGCCGGCACGGTCACGAGCGGTAGATCAACCTGCTCCAGCAGCCCGCGGTAGTGGATCATCGCCCGGGCCTCGTTGCGCAGGTCGAGCTCCTCGCCGAGCTGCTGGCGGAACCCGTCGAACATCTGGAGCAGGGAGCCGGCCATCTGGTCGCCGGTCTGGCGAGCGACGATCTCGAGCAAGGGCTGGAACAGGTCGAGGTCGATCGCCACCCGGCGCTCGATGCCGGGCCGGAGGACCTTGACCGCCACGTCCTCGCCGTCGTGGGTGCGGGCCCGGTGGACCACCGCGATCGACGCCCGCCCGATCGGCTCGGGGTCGAAGGCCGCGAAGGCGTCCTCCAGCGCCATCCCCAACTCGTCCTCGATCGTGGCCCGCACCTGGTCGATCGGCACGACCGGCCCGGTGTCGAGACACGAGCGGAACTCCTCCGCGAAGTCTTCACCGAACACGCCCGGGGCGGAGCCGATGAGCTGCCCGTATTTGAGGAACGTCGTGCCGAGCTCCTCGAACGTCAGGCGCAGCGGGCGGGCGAACGCGTTGTCGGGCAGCGGGCGCTTCCGCAGCCCGCGATAGGCGAGTGGGGCGAAGTGCTTCGCCGCCACCCGGCCGATCTGGAGCGCCCTGCTGCGCAGCTGGCGACCGGTGGTCTCCGGGAGCCGCCGCGGGTGCACCCGCGGCATGGACGGGTTCGCGCTGGACGTCACCGATCGCCCTCCTCACACGCTGAGGTCGCCATTGTGGTTCCCGAGGAGCGCCCAGTGCGAACACGCCGGACCCGCGGGGTGCTCAGGTGGCAGCCACGAAATCCACCACGACCCGGGCCAGCTCTTCGCCCCGGTCCTCCTGGAGGAAGTGACCCCCACCCTCGATGGTGGTGTGCGGCTGGCCGGCGGCACCCGGGATGCGCTCGCGCAGGACTCGGTCCGCACCCGCTGTGATGGGGTCGCGGTCGCTGAACGCGGTGAGGAACGGCCGGTCGTACTGCTCAAGCACCCTCCACGCGGCGCGGTTGGCGGCGGATGCCGGGTCGTCCGGCCGGGTGGGCACCAGCACGGGGAACTGGCGCGCCCCCTCCTTGTAGGACTCGTCGGGGAACGGCGCGTCGTACGCGGCGATCACCTCGGGTGCCAGGTCGGTGACGCAGCCACCATTGACGATCACACCCACCGGGAACGTCTCGACCTCCTGCGAGAAGCGCTGCCACGCCAGGAAGGCCTCACCGGGGTGGTTGTCGCCGGTGGGGAGGAACGTGTTGGCGGCTACCACTCGGGCGAAGCGATCGGGATGCTCGCCGACGAGGCGCAGGCCGATCAGCCCACCCCAGTCCTGGCAGACCAGGGTTACCCCTGACAGATCCAGGGCGTCGACGAGCGTGGCGCGCATCCAGTCCACGTGGCGCTGGTAGGTGTAGTCGCTACGGTGCGCCGGTTTGTCTGATCGTCCGAAGCCCACCAGATCCGGTGCGATCGCCCGCAGGCCGGCACTGGTCAGCACCGGGATCATCTTGCGGTAGAGGTACGACCACGACGGTTCGCCGTGCATCAGCAGCACGATGCCGCCCTCGGGCGGTCCCTCGTCCAGGTAGTGGACCCGGAGCGAGCCACCCTCCCCGTCAGGGACCTCCACGTAGTGCGGCTCGAAAGGGAAGTCGGGCAGGTTCGTGAACCGCTCGTCCGGCGTTCGCAACGTTTCCATGTTCCGCTTATTGCAGACCTTCTGTAATATGTCAAGCCGTGGGCCAGCGCGAGCAACCGTCGGCGCGGTCATCGAGACGCGCCGCGACCCGGGAAACCAAGCTTCCCGCACGACCCGGCAAGGTCGATGGCCGGATCGCCCGATCGATCCGGACCCGCACCGCCATCATCGACGCGATGCTGGCGCTCATCGAAGAGGGGGACCTGCAGCCGACCGCGGCGCGAGTCGCCGAGCGAGCCGGCATCTCCGAACGGCTCATCTACCACCACTTCGACGATCTCGAGGCGCTCCTGGCAGCGGTGGCGGAGCGCCAGAGCGAGCGGGTGATCGAACGGGTCAGACCGATCGACGCAGCACTCCCGCTCCCCGAGCGCATCGACGAGCTGGTCGAACAGCGAGCAGCGCTGCTCGAGTGGATCACCCCCTTCCGCCGAGCGGCGATGCTGCACGAGCCGTTCTCACCGGCGCTGCGGGAGCGCCGGGACCGGGTGCTCGCGCACAACCGGCGCCAGCTCACCGAGGTGTTCCGTCCCGAGCTGCAGGCGCTGCCGGTCGGGGCACGGCGGGAGCTGCTGGCGGCACTCGATGCCACCACCAGCTGGGGATGGTGGGATGCCGTGCGCAGCGCTGGACTGTCGGCTGCGGCCGCCCGACGGGCGATGCACCGCACGATCGCCGCGTTGCTCGCCTGAGAGCCGGCCCTGGGCCGTCCGCCGCGGTCAGCTCGGCAGCTCCGCATGCTGACGGATCCACGTGTGCATGGCGATACCCGACGCCACCCCGGCATTGATGGACCGGGTGGAGCCGAACTGGCTGATCGAGCACACCATCGAGCACGCGGCGCGGGCCGCGCTCGACAGACCAGGCCCCTCCTGTCCGAAGAGCAGGGCGCACCGTCGGGGCAACTCCACCCGCTCCAGGGGGACTGAGCCCGGCAGGTTGTCGATGCCGATGACGGGCAGCCCCTCGTCCCGTGCCCACCCGGCGAAGGCCTCGATCGTGTCGTGGTGGCGAAGGTGCTGGTACCGGTCGGTGACCATCGCCCCCCGCCGGTTCCAGCGGCGCCGACCGATGATGTGCACCTCGGCGGCGAGGAACGCATTGGCGTTGCGGACCACAGCTCCGATGTTCATGTCGTGTTGCCAGTTCTCGATGGCGACGTGGAACGGGTGGCGGCGCGCGTCGAGGTCCGCCAGGATGGCCTCCCGGGTCCAGTAGCGGTAGCGGTCCACGACGTTGCGACGATCACCGTGGCGCAGCAGCTCCGGGTCGAGACGAGGGTCGTCCGGCCACGGCTCGGGATGAGGCCCCACGCCGACCTCACCATCCGGCACGGTGCCACCGCTCGCCGCCGATGCTTCGCTGGTCTCGCCCATCGCGGTGCAAGCATCGCAGAGCCCGCCGACGCACACTATTGACAGTGTGACTGTAATTTCCTACGGTCGGGCGGTGCAGCTCGTGACCCTCGGCACCGGCAACCCCCTCCCGGACCCGCACCGTGCCGGCCCCGCCACGCTGGTGAGAGCCGCAGGCCGCGACTTCCTCTTCGACTGCGGCCGAGGTGTGCTGATGCGGGCCGCGGCCACGGGTGTGCTGCCCGCGGGGCTGGCCGCGGTCCTGCTGACCCACCTCCACAGCGACCACGTCACTGACTTCAACGACGTCGTGACCATGCGCTGGGCGATGTCGCTCACCCCGCGGCCGCTGCCCGTGTACGGGCCGCCGGGCACCGAACGCTTCGTCCGACGCACCCTCGCCATGCTCGAGGACGACATCGGCTACCGGCTCGCCCACCATCCCGACCTCGACTGGGAGCCCGAGTGCCAGGTGACCGAGGCGACCTCCGGCGTCGTGGTCGACGAGGACAGGGTCCGCATCACGGCCGAACCCACCGACCACCGACCCGTGCACCCGACGGTCGGCTACCGCGTCGAGGCCGAGGGGCGCTCGATCGTCATCGCGGGCGACACGGTGCCCTGCGAAGGCCTCGACCGGCTCTGCGCCGGTGCGGACGTGTACGTGCAAACCGTGCTGCACCGCCCGCTCGTGGAGAGCATCCCGGTCCCGCGGCTGCAGGACATCCTCGGGTATCACTCCAGCGTCGAGGACGCGGCCCGCACCGCGGCGCGCGCCGGCGTGCGCACGCTCGTGCTCACCCACCCCATCCCCTCCCCGGCACCCGGAACCGAGCAGGACTGGAT
>NZ_DAIUCK010000060.1:0-19594 GCF_036846205.1 Rhabdothermincola sp.
GTGTAGCGGCCGTGAGAGGCGATGGTGACGTCGATGTCCATGACGTCCGGTGGGCGAGCGAAGGACAGGTACTGGGCCGTGGCCCAGATGACCGGTCGGCTGGTGCTGCCCTCCAGGGCCTCGATGGCCGCCCCGAGCCCGCACCCGCCGAAGAGGAACGCCCCACCCGCGGAGATGCCCGGCACGACCGGTAGGTACCAGCGCATGGGGTTGTGGGTGGGCTGCAGGCCGAGCCACTCGCGGGCGTCCATGGCCGGCGATGCTACGAGAGCCCCGGCCCGGCGGTGAGCACAGAAAGTGAGCACTGCTCGTTTTCGTGGCACACTCAGCTCATGGCTGACACCCCCTGGCTCGGAGACACCTGCTCGCTGGTCGACGCGTTCCGCCGAGGCGAGCGCTCCCCCGTCGAGGAGCTCGAAGCGACCTTGGCGGCGATCGACGGCAGCGAGCTCAACGCCTTCTCGTTCCTCGACCCCGAGCGGGCGCTCGAAGCCGCGAAATCGGCAGACGTGTCGCTGCCGTTCGGCGGGGTGCCAATCGGCATCAAGGAACTGGACCAGGTGGAGGGCTGGCCCAACACCGAGGCGTCGCTGGTGTTCCGCGACCGGCGGGCCACCTGGACCGGGACCATGGTCCGCCGGGCACTCGAGCTCGGCGGTTGCGTGCCCGTCGGCCAGACCACCGCGAGCGAGTTCGGTGGGCTCAACGTCAGCGTCACCAAGCTCAACGGCATCACCGGCAACGGCTGGGACCCGACCCGCACCGCGGGCGGTTCGTCTGGCGGCAGCGCATCTGCGGTCGCCGGCGGCCTGGTCACCCTGGCCACCGGGGGCGACGGCGGCGGATCCATCCGGATCCCCGCCGGGTTCAACGGCCTGGTGGGGATGAAGGGCACCGTGGGGCGCATCCCCAGGGGGCCGATGATGATGGCCGGCCCGATGACCGTGCTGCTCGGTTGCCTGGCCCGCTCCGTGCGCGACGTGTGCCGTTGGTACGACGTCACCAACGGCCATGACCCCCGAGACCCCTACAGCCTCCCCCGGGTCGACGGATGGGAAGCGAACCTCGGCCGCCACGACCTGGCGGGCAAGCGGGTCGCCATCGCACCCGACCTCGGTAAGGCGGTGGTGCGGCGGGAGGTGGCCGAGCTGGTCCGCCGAGCCGGCGAGCAACTGGCGGCCGACGCGGGTTTGACGATCGTCGACGACGTGCACGTCGAGGTGCCCGAGCTGGGCTTCGAGTGGGCCATGGCCAACCTCGCGACCCTGCTCGCCGATCTCGGCGACCGCTGGCCCGAGTGCAAGGACGAGCTCACCATGGAGATGTCGTTCGGCCTGCAGATGGCGACCGAGCACTTCGACCTGAAGATGGCCGCCCGCTGCGAGGAGAACCGGATGCGGGCCTTCGAGTCGATGGCCCGGGTCTTCGAGCAGGTCGACTTCGTGATCTGCGCCACCAACCCCGACGTCGCCTACCCGGCGCACGTGACCCTGAACACCCGGGTGGGTGACGTGCAGGTCGGGCCGGAGAACAACGGCGCGCTCACCATCCCGGCCAACATCTACGGGAACCCGAGCGTGTCCGTGCCGATCGGGCAGGTCGACGGGCTACCGGTGGGGATGCAGATCATGGGCCGCCACCACGAGGACGCCCTCGTGCTGGACCTCGCCCATGTCGTGGAGCGGGAACGTCCGTGGCCGCTGGTGGCTCCGGGCGCGCCAGTGTGAGGGACAGCTGGAGGGAGCGGGATCCCACCCCTCCACCGGACTGTTCATCGAACAGCGTGCCAGCACCGCGAGCAGATGAACAGTTCGCAGATCTGCTCGGCTCGGGCCTTTCGGCCCTGCGTTCTTGTCACACCGTCCCGGCATCATGGACGTATGGATGCACAGCTGCGACTGCTGGCCACGGCGAACGCCAGGGATGACACGCCGTCCCCCCGTGGACGGGCACATCCGTGGCGGCTGAGCCCCAGCACCCGCGAGATCGGCCGGCGTGGCATCACCCAGGCTCGGCAGGCACTGGAGGCCGCCCGCCGCAGGACGGTCGAGGGCGAGCGGCCGCCGCGCGGCGACCGCCAAGCTGCCTGACAACTGTGTCAGGAATCGTTGGCCCCGGTGACGGGCACGTCAGTAGGCTGCTGCCATGAGCGAAGTCGTGATCGTCGAAGCCGTCCGCTCCCCCATCGGTCGCCGGGGTGGAGGCCTGTCCACCATGCACTCGGCCGATCTGCTGGCCACGGTGCTCAAAGAGCTCATCGACCGCTCGGGTATCGACCCGGCAGAGGTCGGACAGGTGGTGGGGGGCTGCGTCAGCCAGGTGGGGATGCAGGCGTTCAACATCGCCCGCACCGCATGGCTCACCGCTGGACTGCCCATCAGCGCGCCGGCCACGACGGTCGACAGCCAGTGCGGATCCTCGCAGCAGGCCACCAATCTGGCCACCAGCCTCGTGGCCTCAGGTGTGGTCGACGTGGCGGTGGCCTGCGGCGTGGAGATCATGAGCCGGGTTCCGATGGGGGCGAGCCTGGCCCGGGGACTCGACCTCGGCAAGGCCATCCCCAAGAGCTACTTCGACCGCTACGAGTTCACCTCCCAGTTCGAGGGGGCGGAGCGGATCGCGGAAAAGTGGGGCATCACCCGCCAGGACTGCGACGAGCTGGGAGTCCGCTCGCAGCAGCTCGCGGCCCAAGCCTGGGCCGAAGACCGGTTCGCCACCCAGATCGTGCCCATCGACGCCCCCGACCTCGACGAAGAGGGCAAGCCGACCGGCACCACCCACCGGGTCGAGCGCGACGAGGGCCTGCGCGAAACCACCCTCGAAGGGATCGCCGGGCTCAAGCCGGTGGCACGGGAGAACGGCGTGCACACCGCCGCCAGCTCCTCGCAGATCTCCGATGGGGCGGCAGCGGTGCTGCTGATGACCCGTGAGAAGGCCAACGCCCTGGGGCTCGAGCCGATGGCACGGGTCGTGGACACCTGCCTGGTGGGGGTCGACCCGGTGCTCATGCTGACCGGCCCCATTGACGCCACCCACCATCTGCTGCAACGCAACGGCATGCAGATGTCCGACATCGACCTGATCGAGATCAACGAGGCCTTCGCCTCGGTCGTGCTGTCCTGGCAGCGAGAACTGCACCCCGACATGGACACGGTCAACCCCAACGGCGGTGCCATCGCCCTCGGCCACCCGCTCGGCGGTTCGGGGGCCATCCTGATGACCAAAGCGGTCCACGAGCTGCATCGAGCCGACAAGACCACCGCATTGGTGACCATGTGCTGCGGCGGGGGGCTGGGCACCGGCACCATCATCGAGCGCATCTGATCACCGGGCGCCTCAAGCGCGACCGCCCTCGACGGCGTGGGCCGTCCGTCAACCCCGATCCCGTCGGAGGTCCACGTGTCCGCGCCCCGAGCTCGCCACCGCACGCCTGCTCGTAGCCGGCTACCGCGGCCCGCCGTCGCGGCGCTCGTCACCGCCGTGGCGCTGGTGGTCCCGGTGGTCGCCGGCTGCTCGCCGCCGTCCGGGCCTCATGCGGTGCCGTCCGAGGTCCGGGAGCCCACGGTCGTCGAAGTGGTCGACGGCGACACGGTCGTCGTGCGGGTGGGGCGGGTCGACGAGCACGTGCGGCTCATCGGTGTCGACACACCAGAGACGAAGCATCCCTCCAAGCCGGTGGAGTGCTTCGGCCGGGAGGCCAGCGCGTTCACCCGTGCGGTGCTGCCGCCGGGCACGGTGGTCCGGCTCGAGCGCGACGTCGAAGAGCGGGACCCCTATGGCCGGCTCCTCGCTTACGTGTGGCGGCAGCCCGACGGGGTCTTCGTCAACCGCGAGCTGGCCGAGCAGGGCTACGCCGCACCGCTCACCATCCCCCCGAACGTCGCTCACGCCGACGAGTTGGTGGCAGCGGCCACGCGCGCCCGCGAGCGGAGCGCCGGGCTGTGGGGGGCCTGCGGCGGCCCGGGCGTACCAGCGCGATGACGGCGCTAGCGTTCCGAACGTGACCACGCTCGCCGAACGCCTCGGCTACTCCCCCGACGACCGGCTGCTGATCATCAACTGCGACGACCTCGGCGCCTGCCACGCGGCCAACACCGGCGTGTACGAGGCGCTGCGCCAGGGCCTCGCCACCAGCGCCTCGCTGATGGTGCCCTGCCCGTGGGCGCGGGAGGCCGCGGCGCAGTACCTCGGTGAGGACGTCGGGGTGCACCTGACCCTGAACGCCGAGTACGACCTGTATCGCTGGGGCCCGATCACGCAGGCCCCCTCGCTGCTCGACGGCGACGGTGGGTTCCCCCGCACGGTCCAGGATGTCTGGGACCACGCGGATCTCGACGAGGTCCGCCGGGAGTGCCGGGCCCAGATCGAGCGGGCGATCCTGTGGGGCTTCGACGTGAGCCACCTCGACTCCCACATGGGCACCCTGCAGCTCAAGCCCGAGTTCTTCGACATCTACCTGGAGTTGGCCGTCGAGTTCGGGCTCCCGCTGCGCCTCTCCGGAGCCTCGACGGAACCGTTGGTGGGGTTTCCGTTCCGCCGGCTGGCAGCCGAGGAAGGCGTCGTCTTCCCTGACCATTTCATCCTGGTGCCCAACGGGGTGGGGAGCCGTCGGGTGATCGAGAAGTCGCTGTTCGACCTGCGACCGGGGGTCACCGAGATGTACGTCCACCCGGCCACCGACACCCCCGAGCTACGGGCGCTCGCCCCCGACTGGGCGAACCGGGTCGACGACCACCACCTCATCACCCACGACACGGCGCTGCGGGCCATGGTGGAACGGTCCGGCGTGAAGCTGATCGGCTACCGCGAGCTGCGCGAGCTGCAGCGCACAGGAAGCTGAGCGGCCGGAAGGCCACGCGCACCAGGGCACACGGTCAACGACGCTTCCGGTACGACCGGAACGATCGGGAGACGCGGGCCCCGGCCTTGGCGTAGAAGCGCACCGGCCCCACCCAGGCGATCTCGGCTCGGGTGAGGTGGGCGACCATCAGGTCGGCGCACAGTGCGCCGAGCAGGGCGTGGCCCACCCCCGCATGGCGCCGCTGCGGGTCGGTGCCCATCGGGCCGATCCAGCCGCTGCGGTTCACCGAATGGCAGGCGAAGCCGATGACGTCGTTCGCGCTCGCTGTGAACGCGCCATGGCAGCCGCCCTGCTCGATGCCCCGATCGAGCTCGGGGCGCCACCACGGCCAGTGCGCGGACACGAAGGCCTGCACGGCCTCGATGTCGTGGTCATCGAGCACCCGGCGCAGAGCCACCCCCACCGGCGGCTCAGCACGGAACTCGGTCGGCAGCACCATGTTGATCTCCGAGCCACCGACTCGTACCCGCTCGACTCTGCCAGGCAGAGCATGCCGAGCATCTCCACGTCCACGCCGGGCCACAGGTAGAAGGGCGCCGCGCCACCGAGCTGCACCTCGCTGGCGCCCTGATCGAAGGCCCAGGTCTCAGCGGTGTGGAGCAGCGCCTTCCCGAGGCCTTCCCGCTGGCGCTCCGGCGCGACCACGATCAGCTTGACCCACCCGATGCGCAGCTCACCGAACGACCGAACCACCGCCGAGACGGCCCCGTCACCGGCCTGCGTGCCGAGCACGATGCCCGGATCGTCCCAGCTCGAGGCCATGAGCTCGTCCGCGGTGAGCCCTTCCTCGGGCAGGGCACGATCCACCAAGCGGGCCAGGTCGTCGAGCCGCTCGGGCCCCCAGTGCTCCACGGGTTGACGTTACGCCGCCTCCAACCCCCTTTACATAGTCTGTCCTATTTATATAGGCTCTCCTATATATGGCCACCCAGGAGGAACGCAAGGCGGAGACCAGGCGCCGGCTCCTCGACGCGGCCGCTGAACTGTTCGCCGCCAAGGGCGTTCACGCCGTCTCGCTCGAGGCCGTCGCCGAAGCCGCCGATCGGACCACCGGAGCGATCTACGCCCATTTCGGCGGCAAAGCCGGCCTGCTGCTCGCCCTCCTCGACGAGACGTCTCGTGAAGTGGGCCGCAACACCAGGGGCGCACTCGCTGACGCCCCCGACACCGACGCCCGCCTCCGGGCCCTCTGGCACACCTTCGCCGAGTACGCAGACGCCCGCGACGAGCATTGGATGCTGCTCGAACACGAGCTCTGGCTGCACGCGGCCCGCCATCCTGAGAGCCGGGAACTGCTCGCCAGCCGCTTCGCCCACGCCCGCGACCTGATGGGCGCATCCTGGCAAGGCTGGGCTGACGACACCGATCGCCCGCTCCCGGTGCCGGGCGACGACCTCGCGGTGCTCGTGCTCGCTCTGCTCTTCGGCCTCGAGATGCAGCGCCGGGTCGACCCCGCCGCCGTCCCCGACGAACTCGCCGTCACGGGCCTGCGCCTCCTCTTCGCCCTGACTCCCGAACCCGCTCGATCCCCCACCAGCTGAACGATCACCCACGACCCAAGGAGCCATCATGCGCACCGAGCTCTGCGACCGCTTCGGCATCGAGTTCCCGATCTTCGCCTTCACCCACTGCCGCGACGTGGTCGCCGCCGTGAGCAACGCCGGAGGCCTCGGTGTGCTCGGTGCGGTCGGCTTCACCGCCGAGCAGCTCGAAGTCGAGCTGCAATGGATCGACGAGCACACCGACAAGCCCTATGGCGTCGACGTGGTCATCCCAGGCAAGTACGAGGGCATGGGCGAGATGGACGCGGAGAAGCTCCAGCGAGACCTCGAGGCGATGATCCCCGAGGAGCACCGCCAGTTCGCGGCCAAGCTGCTCGCCGATCACGGGGTGCCGGAGCTTCCCGACGATGTCGAGCCCCCGAGCCTTCTCGGCTGGACGCTCGCCACCGCCACACCCCTCATCGACGTGGCCATGCAGCACGAGAAGGTGCGCCTGATCGCCAACGCCCTGGGCACCCCCCCACCGGAGGTCATCAAGGAGATCCACGATCACGGCCGACTCGTCGCCGCCCTCTGTGGATCCGCCGCACAGGCCTCACGGCACCAGGCGGCCGGCGTCGACATCGTGATCGCGCAGGGCACTGAAGGCGGTGGCCACACCGGCGAGATCGGTTCGATGGTGCTGTGGCCCGAGGTCATCGACGCGGTGAGCCCCACCCCCGTGCTGGCCGCGGGGGGCATCGGCACGGGCCGGCAGATGGCCGCCGCGCTGGCCATGGGAGCGCAAGGGGTGTGGACCGGTTCCCTGTGGCTCACCGTGGAGGAGGCCGACGTGCCCCCCGCGCAGATGCAGGCCTACTTCGACGCCACGAGCAAGGACACCGTCCGCTCCCGGTCCTTCACCGGCAAGCCGTGCCGGATGCTGCGCAACGACTGGACCGAGGCGTGGGAGCGCGAAGACACCCCCGATCCGCTCGGGATGCCACTGCAGTTCATGGTCACCGGTGACGCCGTGGCTCGCCACCACCGGTACGCCGACAAGGCTCAGGCCGTCGGGTTCAACCCCGTGGGCCAGATCGTGGGACGGTTGAACAAGCCCCGGAAGGTCAAAGATGTCATCTTCGAGCTCGTCGAGGAGTGCATCGAGGCGAGCGAGCGACTGACCAACCTCATGGCGAACGCCTGAGCTGCGCGCGGCGCCGTACTCCTAGACTCCCGGCGGTGCGTTGTCCCTGCGCCGCGCGGACCCTCCTGCTGGCGCTGTCGTTGCCGGCTCTGGCCTGCCGCGGCGCCACACCACACGAGCCGACCCTGCCGACCGTCGACTTCACACCGGTCGCCATCGTCACCGCCAGCCCCGACGGTCTCGGCTGCGCCATGCATCCCGTTGGCACGCCTTGCCAGGTCCCGGCGGGCAGCGTGATCGAGGTCCGCAACGACGGGCCGGGGGAACGACGGCTGCAAGCCGGTGAGGCCTTCGACACCGGCATCATGCGCCCGGGCGAGACGACCACCGTGGTCCTCGGTGACGAGCCCACCACCCTCGAGGTACGAGACGCCCTCGATCCCGAGGCCACGCTGGAGCTCGACGTGGTGCCTCGAGCCGGGCACGCCGGGTGAGCACTCGCCGTCAACGAACGCCCGCGAACAGATCAGACTCCGGCAGCGGTGAGTCGACCAGGCTGCGGGCCAGGATGTAGTCGTCGTAGGGGTGCACCGTCCTGGCCACCTCCCGGGGCAACCCGAACCAGAACGGCGACTTCGGGTCGACCTGGGTCGCGTGCGCCAGCAACGCTTCCAACCGCACGTCGAACCACTCGCCGATCGGAACCCTGGTGGTGATGCGCTCGTCGTGGGAAGGCCGCTCGAACCACTTCTCGTCGAACGGTGACTCCAGACCCAGCTCGATCATCTTCTCGTGGGTGGCCATGATCCGCTGCCGTGACCACACCGTGTAGTAGAGCTTCAACGGCTGCCACGCAGGACCCAGCTCGGGACGCCAGTGGGAGTCACCAGCCCGTTCGAACGCCGGCACCGAGATCTCGTGCACCATCAGGTGATCCGGATGGGGGTAGCCCTGCTGGTCATCCGCATACGTGATGATGACCTGGGGCCGCTCGCGGCGGATGACCTCCACCAGTCGCCCGACCGCCTCGTCGAGGTCCGCGTTGGTGAAGGCCTCCGGGTGGGCGTTCGCCGCCGAGCCCGGCATGCCCGAGTCGCGGTAGCCGAGCAGCACCACGTTGTCGTAGCCGATGATCTTCGACGCCAGATCGAGCTCGTCGCGACGGACCTGGGCCAGATGCTCACGGACCTCAGGCGTGTCCATGGCCGGATTGAGGATCTCGCCCTCCTCACCGCCGGTGCAGGTGACGAGCACGGTGCGCACCCCTTGCGCCTTGTAGCGAGCAACGGTCGAAGCGCCTTTCGAGGCTTCGTCGTCGGGGTGCGCGTGGACCGTCAATAAGCACAGCGGCGCGGCCTGATCGCTCACTGGACCAACGCTAGCGAGGAATTCCCCGGTGCCGGCCAGCAACGGTCGGTACCCTGATCTGCACCAGGCGCGATGCGCACGACCGGGTCTCCGAAAGGTTGCCGATGGATGATCCTGATGTCTGGCGGTGGATCTGGCTGGTCCTCGCGGTCGTTGCCGGATTGGGCGAGATGGCCACGACCGGCTTCTTCCTGGTCCCCTTCTCCATCGGCGCGCTCGCGGCTGCGGTGCTGGCGTTCCTCGGTGTCGGGGTGGCCTGGCAGTTCCTCACCTTCGCCCTCGTGTCGGTCGCGGTCTTCGCCGCCCTGCGCCCACTCGCCCACCGCCTCGACCAGTCGATCTCTCCCGCGCAGGGCGTCGGCGCGAAGCGCCTGGTGGGGATGCAGGCGGTGGTGCTGGAGGAGATCCCGCCGGGCGACTTCGGCATGATCCGGGTCGGGGCGGAGCAGTGGCGGGCCGAGAGCATCGACGGCCACCCCATCCCCGCCGGCAGCACGGTCACCGTGCGCGACGTGCAAGGGACTCGCGCGCGGGTCGAACCCTCGAGTTGAGACAGGAGCAATCGTGACCACCGTCATCGCAGGCGTCGTTGCCATCTTCGTTTTTTTCTTCTTCTTCTACGTGGCCGCTGGTGTGCGCGTGGTCCGCCCCTACCAGCGAGGTCTCGTCGAGCAGCTCGGCAAGTACAAGGAGACCGTCGACCCGGGTCTCCGGATCATCTACCCGATCGTCCAGAAGCTGCGGCTCGTCGACATGCGGGAGCAGGTCGTCGACGTCCCACCGCAGGAGGTCATCACCAAGGACAACGTCGTGGTGTCGGTCGATGCCGTCGTGTACTACGAGCCCACCGACCCGACCCGGCTGGTCTACAACGTGGCCAACTTCATCCTCGCGGTGACGAAGTTGGCGCAGACCAACCTGCGCAACCTCATCGGCGACATGGACCTCGACCAGGCGCTCACCTCACGGGAGAAGATCAACACGGAGCTGCGCCAGATCCTCGATGACGCCACCGACAAGTGGGGAGTGCGCGTGGTACGGGTCGAGATCCAACGCATCGACCCACCGCCGGACGTGATGGGGGCCATGCACGAGCAGATGAAGGCCGAGCGCACCCGCCGCGCTGTGGTGACCGAGGCCGACGGCGCCCGTGCGGCGGCCATCGCCCGGGCCGAAGGCGAGAAGCAGGCCGCCATCCTCACTGCGGAGGGCGTCAAGCAGCGCCAGATCCTCGAGGCCGAAGGCCAGGCACAGGCCATCCGCGCCGTCGCCGACGCCGAGCAGTACCGCCAGCAGGTCGTCGCCGACGGCGAGGCCGCCGCGATCCGGTCCGTGTACGGCGCGATCCACGACGGCGATCCCACCCCAGACCTCATCGCCATCCGCTACCTGCAGTCGTTGGAGCGGGTCGCCGACGGTCGAGCGACGAAGATCATCGTGCCCGCGGAACTGTCGGGCATCGCGGGCTCGATCGCGTCGATCGGCGAGCTGTTCAACGGCCACGCCGGCAGCAGCCCGGGCCAGAACGAGCCAGTTCCTGCCCCTCCGTCACCGCCGGCCACCTGAGCAGCAGGCGCGCACCCGCCTGCTCAGATCTGGTTCGGATCCCAGGTCCGAACGGGCACCTTCTCCCGCAGCGGCGCCAGGTCGAACTCGCCGGTGTCGTCATCGCGGGCGCGCAGGTCCCAGCCCAGGAGCTGGGCCAGGATCTCCCGGCCCTCATCGGGCCCGGACGCGATCAGCTCGTCATCGGCCTGGAGCCGTACGCTGCCGCGCGGCCGGTAGAGGTAGCGGCCACCGCGCCGCACCGCGAGCACGTGGAACCCCGGATCCGTGTTGAGCTGCAACTCCGACAGCGTGGAACCGGCCGCGGTCGACCACTCGGCGACCGGCATGCGCACCACCACTTCATCGGCTTCACCGAGCGCCAGGTTCAGGATCGGGTGCACCGCCTCACCCTGCTCGATGATCCACACCATCTGCTGGGCCGCGTCGCCCATGTCCTCCGCCGCCTGCGAGAGATGCAACAGCCCACGAAGCGGAGACGGGTCGATCGCCTCGGCCCCCGCTCGCAGGACCCACACCTCCAAGCGGTCCTTCATCTCGTCCAGCCGAGTCTCGAGATGACGCACCTCCGCGGCCAGACCCTGATCACGGAAGACGATGGCCGAGTACGCCAGGCCCACCGCCACCTCAGACACGTTCTTCATCTCCACCAGCACGTCGACCGCTCGATCGAGATCCGACAGGCTGCCGTCCTCGGGTGGCGTGGGTGGCTCCCAGAACGGCGCGTTCGCCAGCTCTCGAACCCGGATGATCCCGGCCGGAGGCCCCTCGAGGAACAGCACGTCGCCCGGTAGCAGCACCTCGTCGCCCTCGACGTCGGTGACCCAGTCCCGGCCCCGGCGGATGGCCATCACCCGCATGCCCGTGGCGACGGGCAACTCCAGTGCACTCAGCGGACGGTGGGCCATGTGGGAGCCCTCCCGCACCAGCACCCGATGCGACACCTCGGCCGCGGAGGACAAGTCGGCGACCAGCTCGCGCGGGATACCCAACCGGTGGGTCACGATGCGCGCGATATCGACCGCATCGCCGGCGATGCGCTCGATCGCCGAGATGACCTGGAGCACCGACGCCATCGCCTCCGCCTCGCGAGGGTTGCGAGCCGCGAGGATCGCCACCTCACGCATGTCGTGGACCAGTGCGCTCATCTGCTGTTCGAGCTCCTGGACCTCCTCGGCCATGTCAGGATCCCCGAAGTAGAGCGCGGCGTACGCCAAGTCGACCATCAGCTCGGAGGTGTCCTTCGCCTCCGAGAGCATCGTGCGCAGGTTGCGAGGTCGTTCGTCCATCCGAGCAGCGGGCCCGAGGCCCTCACAAACCCAGCATAGGGCACGGGTCCCCGTCGGCCCCGACCGGCCGCGTAGCCTGAGCGGTCGATGCCCACCCGCAACCTGACCCGAACCGTCGCCGTGGCCCTCGCCGTGCTCATCGCGCTGGCCACCTCGAGCTGTGGCTCCTCCGGTCGGGAGCTGCGCGATCCGGCACCTGGCGCCACCGCCCCGCCACGCCGGCCGGCACCGGCGGGAACGCTCGGCTCCTCCACTACCCTCGGGACGGTGTTCGCGCTCACCACCGACGCGTGGGCCCCCGGAGCGGAGATCCCCGAGCGCTACACCTGCGACGGCACCAACGTCTCCCCCCCACTGGTCATCTCACAGATCCCCCCCGGCACCGCGGAACTGGCGATCGTGGTCACCGATCCCGATGCGAACGACTTCGTACACTGGGTGGTGGCCGGCATCCCCCCTTCGACGACCGCGATCGAAGAGGGGACCGTGCCCAGCGGCGCCGTGCAGGCCAGCACCTCCGCCCGCACGGTCGGCTGGTTCGGGCCTTGCCCCCCTCCGGGGTCGACCCATCACTACGACTTCGTGCTCTACGCGCTGGCCGCTCCCTCAGGGGTGGTCGAAGGCCAGGACCCTGCCGGCGCGATCGACGCCATTGAGCGTGCCCCCCAGGCCGCACCACCGGCCGTGATGACCGGGACCTACGAGCGTTGACTCCATGATCGTGATCCTCGGGCTCGGCGGGGTGTTCGCGGTGCTGGTCGTCGCGGTCGCCGTCTCCTACAACCGTTTCGTCCGTCAGCGCCAGCTCATCGACAACGCCTGGGCGAACGTCGACACCGAGCTGCGCCGGCGGTACGACCTGATCCCCAACCTGGTCGAGACGGTGCGGGGCTATGCCCACCACGAGCGAGCAGCGCTGGAGGCGCTGACGCAGGCCCGCTCGCAGGCGGCCGGATCGAACGGTTCACCGGTCACGCAGGCGGCCGACGAGAACGTGCTGATCTCCGCCCTCCGCGGGCTCCTGGCGGTTGCCGAGGCCTACCCCGACCTCGAGGCGAACGAGGGATTCCTCGACCTGCAGCGTCAGCTCGTCGCCACCGAGGACCGTATCCAGGCCGCGCGGCGCTTCTACAACAACAACGTGCGGGACTACAACACCCGGGTGCAGAGCGTCCCCGCGAACCTGGTCGCGAGAGCCTTCGGCTTCAACGAGCGCGAGTACTTCGAGATCGACGACGCGCTCACCACGGCATCGGCGCCCACCGCGTCCTTCGAGCACTGAGCCGCTGCGAACCGAACGGTGACCCTGCCCACCATTGGCATACCCGCGGCAGAGGGCCACGGGCTCGCCGCCACTGCACGCTCCCCAACCACGTGAGAGGCTGGGATCGTGCATCCATCCGACCGCGTCCGCTTCGTCATCGAGACCGCGAAGGCCGTTCTCGACGAGCGCCTTCCTCCGGACGAAGGGGCCGCGGCCGTGGCGGTGCAAGCCGCACAGATCACCCCCCTGTTGCGGAGCGACCGCGACAGCGTGACCCGCGCCGAAGCCGAGTCGGTGGCGACCCAGCTGCGGCTGCTGGCCGAGCAGGTGAACGACCGGGCATCAGGACTTGCCGACCCTGCCGCCCATCTCGAGATCGCGAGAGCGATCGGCGAGATGGCCCAGGCGCTGCGCTGAGCCGGGGCAGTCCGGCGGGTCACTCGAACGAGGCCCGGAACGCCTCGAAGGCGGTGCGAAGCTCGTCGAGATCCCCACGCAGCCGGCCCACCTCGGCTGCGAGTTCGTCGAGCCCGACGACCGGCCCGCCCGACGGCTCCGCGGTCCCGGACCGAACGTCGGCGTCCTCGGCGAACGCCACCATGTAGCGCACCTCCTTCTGGCCGGGCCGTCGCTCCAGCCTCACCACCAACGGCTCCGGTCGGCTTACCGCCAGGCGGTCGAGCGCCGACTGCACCTCCGCCAGATCCACGAACGTGTGCTGACGTTCCGTGCGCGATTTGAGCTCGCCGACCGTCTGCGGACCCCGCAACGAGAGTACCGACAGCACCGCCAACTCAGCGCGATCGAGCTCCCATGCCTCGTCGAGAACGTGGCGATACTTGGGTACCCGGTTCGAGGAGCTGTACACGACCCGTACCAGCCCGCGTTCACGCAACGCCGCCAATGCCGCTTCGACCTGACGGTCGTCGAGATCCATGACCGGCTCGCGGTTGGTGGATTGGTTGCATGCCAGACGCAGCGCGTTGAGGGTCAACGGATAGGACTGCGGAGTGGTGGCCTCCTTCTCGACCAGGCAGCCCAGCACCCGCACCTGCTCAGCCGGCAGCCTCATCAGCCCCGTCACTCGGCGACTCCCCGGCACCACCTGCCTCTCCTCGCTGCGCAGCTCGCCAGGCATCGAGCGCTTGCCGATAGGCCGCCTCGGCTGCCCGCTTCTCCTCCCGGGTCGCTCGAGGATCGGCCTGCACCTCCCGAACGCGCGCCGCCGCCAGCTGCTTGGCTCGCTCAGCCTTGCTGACTCGCCGTTGCTCGCGTTCTCTCTCCTCCTGCTCAGCGAGGAAGGCGTTGAACTTGAGCAGTTCTTCGGGGAACTGACCTCCCTTGGCCATCAGCTCGTCTTCGCCTCCTGCGGTTCGGGACGCCAGAAGACCGCCAGCAGCACCAGGGCGCCACCGACACCGGCGATCGCGGTGATGGCCAGCCCCAACGACCCGGCGAGGTCCTCATGCAGGTCGAGGAGATAGTCCGCCGAGTACCTGCCAGCACCGAGCGCACCGAGAGCCAAACCCGCGGCGGCCAGGTTCATGACGTACTCGTATCCCTCCCCCGGACGGAAGATGAAGAAACCGTTGGGACGATGGTTGGTGATCCACGCCACCACCATCACGCCTACGCAGCCGGCCGCGCCGACGGGGTTGAGCAGACCGATAACCAGCAGCGCACCACAGACCAGCTCGGTGATGCTCGCCAACCAGGCGTGGAGCACTCCCGGTCTGAGGCCCAAGCCCTGGAACCACCGGGCGGTGCCCTGGATCTTCCCTCCGCCCCAGATGTGGTTGTAGCCATGGGCGATCAACGTCGCACCGACAGACAGCCGCAGGATCAGGATGCCGACACTCACCGCGGCATCGGTGATCACCAGCTCCTTCACTCGCCCCTCCTCCCTGAAGCTGCCATATCCTAATGGCGGGCTGAAACGACGCCGATGAGCACAAGCCGACGATATCGCTGCCCTCCGCGTCGATGACCCTGACAAGATCCTCACCGGAAGTCGCGTGCCACCAGCGCTGTGGTGTCCACCGGAAGAGGCGACATGGTCTCCGCGATCACGTTGACCACTCCCTCGGCGGCCTCGACCCGCCCCCGGATCAGCAACGCCGGGGAACTGCGAGCGACCCGTCGATAGCGGGTCCAGCAGCCCCTCGAGCACACCACGTTGACCAGCCCGGTCTCGTCCTCGAGGCTGATGAACGTGGTGCCCGCGGCGGTAGCAGGGCGTTGACGATGGGTGACCACACCACCCACGAAGACCCTCCTGCCGGGCTCGACCTCACGCAAGGCAGCAGCGGGCACCACACCCAAACGGTCGAGCTCGGCGCGCACGAAGCGGGTGGGATGTCCATCAGGAGCAATCCCTGTCGCCCACAGGTCGGCCGCGGATTGCTCTCGCTCGCTCATACCGGGCAGAGGAGGGGCCTCGGTCCCGGTGACGATGCCAGGAAGATGGTCGTCACCCGTCTGGGACAGCGCACCGACGCTCCACAGGGCCCGCCGGCGATCGAGTGACGCGCCCGTACAGTCGGTGAAACAGCCGAAGGCCCCCGCAGTGGCGAGCGCTTCGAGTGTGTCGAGCCGCAGTCCCGGGACGCGGCGTTTGAGATCTTCCATCGAGAGGTACGGACCATCGACGTCACGCTCAACGACCAATCGCTCGGCGAGATCGTCGCCGACGGTGCGTACCGACCCCAGTCCCAGACGCAGCGCGGGTTGCGGGGTGTCCGGCGCATGCGGATGCCGCTTCACGGCCGGAGACATCAAGGCCGAGCTCCCCTGCCATTCGAGGCTGGCCTTCACCCGCGACGCATTGAGATCGGGGGTGCGCACCTCCACGCCGTGCCGGCGAGCGTCCTGGACCAGCGAGTGCGGTGAGTAGAACCCCATCGGTTGGGCGTTGAGCAGCGCCGCACAGAATGCCGCCGGGTAATGGCGTTTGATCCACGCACTCGCGTAGACGAGATACGCGAAGGACACCGAGTGGCTCTCGGGGAAGCCGAAGTTGGCGAACGCGGCGAGCTTCTCGTAGATCTGGTCGGCAACCTCACCGGTGATACCCCGATCGGCCATCCCTTCGTACAAGCGGGCACGCAGCCGCTCCATGCGCTGATGGCTGCGCTTGGAGCCCATGGCTTGGCGAAGTTGGTCGGCTTCGCCGGGGGTGAAACCGGCGACGTCGATGGCCATCTGCATCAGCTGCTCCTGGAACAGCGGCACCCCGAGTGTCTTGGCCAACGACCGCTGGAGCAGCGGATGGGGGAACGTGACCGGCTCGGTGCCGTTGCGCCTTCGGATGTACGGGTGCACCGACCCACCCTGGATAGGCCCGGGCCGGATGAGGGCCACCTCGACCACGAGGTCGTAGAAGGTGCGTGGCTTCAAGCGGGGAAGGGTGGCCATCTGAGCTCGACTCTCCACCTGGAACACCCCCACCGTGTCTGCATCGCACAACATGTCGTAGACCGCATCGTCTTGAGGGATGTCGGCCAGGTCGATCTCGACGCCATGCGCTTCTCGGATGAGATCCACCGCGTGGTGCAGCGCGGAGAGCATCCCGAGCCCCAGCAGGTCGAACTTCACCAGGCCCACGGCTGCACAGTCGTCCTTGTCCCATTGCAGGACGCTGCGGTCAGCCATGCGACCCCACTCGACCGGGCACACCTCGATGACCGGCCGGTCGCACAACACCATGCCCCCAGAGTGGATGCCGAGATGACGGGGAACGTCCTGGATCTGTGCGGCGAGCTCGAGCACGGGTGCCGGCACGCCGTGATCGGAGTGCACGTCGATGGCATCGTTCAAGCTCCACCGGTCGACCTGCTTAGCCCACGCGTCCTGTTGGCCGGTCGAGAAGCCCAGAACTCTGGCCATGTCGCGCACCGCCGAGTGGGCCCGGTAGGTGATGACGTTGGCGACCTGGGCGGCATCGTGGCGGCCGTAGCGTTCGTAGACGTACTGGATGACCTCTTCGCGCCGACCGCTCTCGATGTCGATATCGATGTCCGGTGGGCCGTCGCGCTCAGATGAGAGGAAACGCTCGAACAACAGGCCCAGTGACACCGCGTCAGCCTTGGTGATGCCGAGTGCGTAGCACACCGCCGAGTTGGCAGCTGAACCTCGCCCCTGGCAGTAGATGTCGCGCCGACGGCAGAACTCGACGAGATCCCAGACGATCAGGAAGTACCCCGGATAGCCGAGCATCTCGATCACCTCGAGTTCGTGATCGATCTGTGCCCACGCGCCGGGGACCCGCTCCGCGTGGCGTGGCCCGTACCGTCGCTCGGCCCCCTGCTCGGTGAGCCGGCGCAGGTATGCCATCTCATCGAGCCCGTCGGGACAGGGGAACGGCGGCAACCTCGGTGCGACCAGCGACAAGTCGAACGCGCAGGCCAAGCCCAGTTCGGCAGCTCGTTCCACAACTCCCGGGTAGCGAGCGAATCGGCGTGCTTGCTCGGCACCCGAGCGTAGGTGCGCGCCCGCGGACGCGGGTAACCATCCCTCCATCTCGTCGAGTGAGCGGCGGGCTCGCACCGCGGCGAGGGCGGTCGCCACTCGGCGGCGGGAAGGATGGGCATAGTGCACGTTGTTGGTGGCCACCAGCTCGACCCCGGCGCGGATGGCGATCTCGGTGAGGGCATCATTGCGAGCCGAGTCGAGTGGGTTGTCGTGGTCCCACAGCTCCACCGCGACGTGCTCTCGGCCGAACAGATCGACCAGCCGGTGCAGCTCATGGCTGGCAGCCGTCGGACCCTCGCGCTCCAGCGCGGCGGGTACCGCACCCTTGCGGCACCCGGTGAGCACGATCCAGTGACCCTGGTCGGTGGGGGGCGCCGCCGTGCCGCCGAGGCGGCTCAGCTCGGCGAGCGAGGCGCGCGGCCCACCTTTCTCACCACGTAACTGGGCCTCACTGATCGCCCGGGCCAGCAGGGCATAACCTCGTGGGTCGCGAGCCAGCACGACGACGTGCGACTCGATGAGACCGCGGCGCGCGTGGACCCCGGGGTCAGGCATGCCCACCGGCGCGCTGGCACGATCGAGTGTGAGCTCGGCCCCGAAGATCGTCGGCAGCTCGAGCGCTCGTGCTGCCTCCGCGAAGCGCACCACACCGTAGAACCCATCGTGGTCGGTGAGCGCCAATGCCTCGAGTCCCAGCCGAGCGGCCTCCTCCACCAGCTCCTCGGGGTGGGAGGCCCCGTCGAGGAAGCTGAAGTTGGAATGGCAGTGCAACTCGGCATAGGGCACGCTGCCTCGCCGGCGTGCCAGCGACTGCGACTCGTAGGACGGTCGCCGGCGTGACCAGGCGGGGCTGTCGGATCCGTCCCCGATCAGGCCGGTGTCCGGGCGGGATCGTCCTGAGAGTCGGCGTTCGAGCTCCCGCCAGGAAACCTGCGGGTTCCCGAAGGTCATGACCAGCGCGGCATCGCGCTCATGCCGCACGTGGTGAAGCTGCACCAACCGCCTGGTAGGGGTCGAAGCCGTCCGGCCAACCGTGTTCGTGGACGAAACGGTGGTGGTAGCCGCACAGCGAGATGAGGTTGGTGAGGAGGGTCTGACCCCCGTCTTCCCAGTGGACGATGTGATGGACTTCGATGAAGTGGCGGGCACGGCAACCCGGGTAACGGCAACGGCCGCCGTCGCGTTCGGTCACCAGGCGTCGCAACCGTGGGGTGACGAGGCGGTGGCGCCGGCCCACATCAGCTGGGCTGCCGTCGGCCCAGTGGGTCATCACACGCAGGTCCGCATCACAGGTGAACTGGCGGGCCACCGGCTCGGGTAGCACGATGCCGTCGCCGAGACTGGTTTCGCCCATCCGGCGGTGCAAGACCAACTCCACCCGCCGGCCAGCGTCCGCGGACGCGTCCGCGGACGCGTCCGCGATGAGACGGTCGATGAGCCGAGCGAACGCGTCGGCACGCTGGTGACGCAACGGCGTTCCTGCTCCCGACGTGTTCGTTGCACCGGACAGCACCTCGGCATCCACCAAGGTCTCGAGCATCGTCACCTGTTCGGCGGGAAGCTGGGCGATGAGGGTGCGGTTGCCGTTGGGTTCGTCCCGGAACCACAGACCCCGCTCGGCCCACTTCCGTTCTCGAGCCCGGTCAGGCTCGTTTTGCCGTTGCCAATCGGCCAGCCGGCGAGGTAGCTCCCCCGCGGCGCAGACGTGGGCGATCGCCACCAGCTCGGCTTCGTTGTCGGCGGTGGCGACCCGGGTGAGCTGGCGCACCTTGGCGTACGACAGCTCGCTGGCGTCGAACTGCTGCTTGGTCACGGGCAGTTCGCGCAACGCTCGCGCCACCCGCACGTGTTCACGGGCGGTGGACAACTCGATGTCGAGCAGCTCCGCGAGCCAGTGCGCGCACGAGCGTGCTCCGCTGGCGACCCAACCACGAGCGGCATCGAACTCGCCCACCAGCGCCAGCAGCTGAGCCCGTGAGGCCGCCAGTGACGCGGCGATGGCACAGATCTCGGCTTCGAGCGCCACCAGCGTGGATACGTCGGTCCCGGCCATGGCATCCCGCCTCCTCCCCTCGGCTCTCATCGAACTGGTGTTCGATACCCTACCCACAGGGTCCGACAACGACACCCCCATCCCCACCCCCACAC
>NZ_DAIUCK010000061.1:0-19501 GCF_036846205.1 Rhabdothermincola sp.
CCCCGCCGCCACTCCCACCGTCGATCCTCCCCCCGCTGGCGGGCTCGCCTGCGGAGCCCGGCCGGTACCGGGGCTGGGTGGTCCGCAGCCTGTCGCCCGACCTGGGGTGCGTGGCGGCGTCGCCCCGTGAGGTCCCCGACGTGGTGCGCCGGTTCTGCCTCCCCGCCCCGCAACCACAACTGTGGGACGTGGTCGACATCACCTACGACCCCGCCGGAACCTCCCTGGTGGTGGTGCGGGGCAGCCTGGTGAGGCTCAAGGGGACCTGACCCGGCTCGCCGACCGCTGCCGCGCAGGTGTTCGGGTGATCCGCGTGCTCACTCGGTGGGGATGCCGAAGCGTTCGGTGTATGAGCGCGTCGCTGTCCGGCAGGCGTCGGGGTCCAGCGCGAAGTCGGCGAAGTCGTAGAGGATCGATCCGTGGCGGTCACGCTGGTGGCTCGCCAGGTAGCGCTGGTGCGCTGCTCGGGCCCGGTCGTCGAGGGGTTGGTCGGCGACCGCGTAGATGCGCTCGATGGTCCCGAGGTCGTCGGCCATGAACTGGTCGAAGCGCACGTCAAGTGAGCGGTCCCGGGCCAGCACGTCGCGCTGCTCGACGCACGCTCGCAGCATCCTCACCAGGCGGTCGGCCCAGTACCGGCCGATCGCCACCGGGTCGACCCGCTCGAGGTGTAGGCGGGCCGTGTAGGCGATCATCGTGGCCATCGACACGGTGACCGACGCCGGGTCACGGTGGGTCACGAGCACCGTGGCGTCCGGGAACACCTGCTCGATGACTTGGAACTGCTCGAGGTGCTGGGGGGACTTCAGCACCCATCGAACCGGGCGATCCTCCTCGCCCGGCGGCCGGGCGGGGCGGAGGAACTGCAACGCCTGGAGCACCGTGCGCAGGTACTCGTAGTGGGGTGTCTGGTCGTGGGCGAGGTAGTGGTCACGCCAGGACGGCATGGGCGCGGTGGTCTCGAACAGCATGCTCGAGAAGTTCATGGCCAGGAGCTGGATCTCCTCGTGCACGTGGTCGGGGGTCATCTCGTGCATGCGCTTGAAGTAGGGCAGGGCCAGCTCGAGGAACGCCGTGCCCGCTTCGGCTCGGGCCAGGCGGGGGTCGGGTGACCCCGCCGCCACGGCCACGGCGTCCTCGGGGGTGGGGAACGGCTCGAGGCTCTCCCAGTACGGGAGCGACCGCAGCGCCGGGTCGGCCGCCAGCAGGTTGTGCAGGTGGGTGGTTCCGGTGCGGGGAAGCCCGGCGATGATGATGGGCCGCTCGATCCGCTCCTCACGGATCTCGGGGTGGCGAGCGAGCAGCTCCTCGAGCAGCAGGCGGTTTTTCAGGAGCTGCACGAGCTGGACGGAGGTGGTGACCCGCCCCATCCCCGACAGGCCCGCCTCGGACTCCAGGGCGTCCACCAGCACCTGCAGACGCTCCCGGAACGACGGCTCGCCGAAGTTCTCTGAGCCAGCTTCCGCCGTCGCTTGTGTGCACAGCGTGGCGGGGTCGAGGTCGATGGTTGTTCCCAGTGGCGTGGTGGCCTCGATGATCGCCGCCGCCTCCGGCGGGAAGCGCGGATCGGCCAGATCGTCGAGGTGCACCGCTGCCGGCCGGCTCGGCGTATCCATCCGGCGGACGCTACCGCCCCTGAGCCGGCCCCGAGGGGCGCTCCTGGCACGACGGGACGGGCCGTCGGGACCGTTCACCGTCCCCGCCTCCCTACACTCCGAGGCCGATGGCCCTCCATCCACCATGGAGCCCGCAGGTGGGGCGAACATTGGGCACCGTGGCCCAGCCCTCCCCGCACGAGCCGTTGCCGGCGCCGAGCGAGGCTCCCGCGCCGGCGGTGGCCGCCGTGCCGCGGTTGGCCCGCCACACCTTCACGCTCGCCGACGGCCACAAGGTCGGCCTGGCGGTCGCCGGTCGGGGGGTGCCGCTGGTGGTGGTGCACGGCTACACCGCCGAAGGGTTCTTGTACGCGCAGACCCTGCACCGGTTGGTGAGGAAGGGCTTCAAGGTGATCGCCATCGACATGGCGGGCCATGGCGGCACTCAGGGCCTGCCCGGCGGGGGCGCCCGCCTCGGCGACTACGCCCGCCTGATGGGCCGTTGCATCGATGAGCTCGGCATCCGCAAGGCGGTCACGGCCGGGCACTCGATGGGTGGGCGGGTGGTCGCCCAACTCGCCGCGCTGGAGCCGGACCGTACCATCGCCACCCTGTTGATCGACGCGATCGTGGGAGATCAGTGGGACTGGATGGTGCGGCTCTTCCGGGTGGCGCCACCACTGCTGGCGGTGGAGGGCGCCGCACTGCTCGTGGACACTCTGACCACCGTCCCGCTGGCCACCGACCCCGGTCAGGCCCGCAAGCTCGGTCGCCTGCTGACCCCCACACTGGTCGGACACGCGCTCCAGCCGTGGCGCCTCATCGGCCCGGCGGTCTCGATCCTGCGCACCCGGGGCAGCGCGGGCCTGCTCGATGCTCTGGCCGCGAACGAGGTGCCGACGTTCGTCATCCACGGTGAGCTCGACCTGGTCGTGCCGTTGTGCACCGCCCGATCGGCCGCGACCCGGGCCAACGGGCAACTCGTCACCGTGAAGCGGGCTGCCCATTCCTGGTTGCTGCGCGACCCCGAGACACTCCCAGCGATCGTGTCGCAGCTGCTCGAGGGGCGGCTCGGCGAAGCTATCCGGTCCCATCTCCAGGCGGCGGGGGCCGAGACGGTCGAGGAGCTCGAGGAGCTGCTGTACGCCCCGGGCGCGCCCATCCTGGCGCTCACCCCCGACCACACGTACAGCTCGGAGACGGCGTTGCACCGGCCGCCCAGGTACGAGTGGACCATCCACTGACCACCGGGCCTGCGGCTGTGGGTGGGTGGCCCGACTGGCGCGGCTGCTAGCCTTGGTGATCGGCCCGTCGCGGGCCGCCGCTTCCGATCACGCCAGCACCGCCCGTCCCGGCGGACGCAGCGGATCCCAGGAGGCCGGGTCCGACACCCAACCACACGAGGTACCACTACATGTCCCGCAAGCCCACCAACCTGCCACCGAAGGCAGACACGATCACCGAGCATCGCCTCCACGACACCGACACGGGTTCCCCGGAGGTGCAGATCGCGTTGCTCACCGATCGCATCAACCACCTCACCGAGCACCTGAAGGTCCACAAGAAGGACCATCACAGCCGGCGAGGGCTGCTGATGCTGGTGGGCAGGCGCCGCCGGTTGCTCGACTACGTGAAGTCCAACGACGTCGAGCGTTACCGGGCGATCATCGCCAAACTCGGGCTGCGGCGCTGACGGGACACGGTGACCCGTTCGGGTCGCCGTCATCGCTTCCCGGCCCGGAGATCCCGGTGTCGGGAGGCACCACAACTTGATTCACACCGGCGGTCACGCGTCCGTCAGTTGCCGGTGGTGAGGGGCGGGACGTTCGCCCCGCCCCTCACCACTGGGAACTGGCGCCGCCGCCGCCTCCGATCCATGCGGGGCGAAGGCCCCGAGAAGGAGCAACCATGGCGGAAGCCATCAGCGTGTCGGGTTCCGTGACCGGCACGGCCAAGACGCTGTCCATCGAGACCGGCAAGCTGGCCGGCCAGGCCGACGGTGCCGTGACCGTCCGGCTGGGGGGCACGGTCATGCTCGTCACCGCGACCGCGGCGAAGACCGTCCGCCCCGGCACGGACTTCTTCCCGCTCACGGTCGATGTCGAGGAGCGGATGTACGCCGCGGGCAAGATCCCCGGCTCGTTCTTCCGCCGGGAGGGCAAGGCCAGCGACCAGGCCATCCTCACCTGCCGCCTCACGGACCGCCCGTTGCGCCCGTGCTTCCCCGACGGGTTCCGCAACGAGGTGCACATCGTGGGCACGGTACTGGCGGCTGATCTCGAGAACCCCCACGACGTGCTGATGATCAACGGGGCGTCCGCAGCGCTGTCGTTGTCGGGCATCCCCTTCGACGGGCCGATCGGCGCGGTGCGCATCGCGTACTCCACCGAAGGGGAGTGGATCCCCCATCCCACCTACGCGGAGGGCGAGGCGTCGACGTTCGAGATGGTGGTGGCCGGTCGCCTGCTCGACGACGGCGACGTGGCCATCATGATGGTGGAGGCCGGGGGCACCGAGGCGGCCTGGCCGGCGTACCAGTCGGGGGCGCCCAAGGTCGACGAGGAGACCATCGCCGACGGGCTCGAGGCGTCGAAGCTGTGGATTCGTGAAGCGATCGAGCTGCAGCGCCTGCTGGTCGAGAGGGCGGGCGCGAAGCCGCCGATGGCCTACACGGTCGCGGTCGACTACACCCCCGAGGTGCTGGCCGCGGTCGAGGCCGCCGGCCGGGAGCGGGTGGCGCAGGTCATGACCATCGCCGACAAGCACGACCGCCAGGCGGCGGAGGACGAGCTGAAGGCCGCGCTGGTCGAGGAGCTGGCGCCGCGCTTCGAGGAGCTCGAGGACGCCGAAGCGCAGATCAAGGCCGCGATCCGGTCGCTCACCAAGCAGGTGGTCCGGAAGCGCATCGTGGAGGAAGGCATCCGCATCGACGGGCGGGGCCCGAAGGACATCCGACCCCTGTCGGCGGAGGTGGGCGTCCTGCCGTCTGTGCACGGTTCGGGCCTGTTCCAGCGAGGGGAGACCCAGGTGCTCAACGTGTGCACCCTGGGCATGCCCCGCATGGAGCAGATGCTCGACACCCTGGGGGTGGTCGACCGCAAGCGCTACATGCACCACTACAACTTCCCGCCGTACTCGACGGGCGAGACAGGCTTCATGCGGGGCCCGAAGCGGCGCGAGATCGGCCACGGCATGCTCGCCGAGCGGGCCCTGGTGCCGGTGCTTCCCTCGTCGTCGGAGTTCGGCTACACGATCCGCACCGTCTCCGACGTGCTGTCGTCGAACGGTTCGACGTCGATGGGTTCGGTGTGCGCCTCCACGCTGTCGATGATGGACGCCGGCGTGCCGATCAAGGCGCCGGTCGCGGGCATCGCCATGGGCCTGGTCTACGCAGAGGGCACCTACACCACCCTCACCGACATCCTCGGGGCGGAGGACGCCTACGGCGACATGGACTTCAAGGTCGCTGGCACTGCGGACTTCGTAACCGCGCTGCAGCTCGACACCAAGATCGACGGCATCCCCGCCGACGTGCTCGCCCAGGCCTTGCAGCAGGCGAAGGAGGCCCGCCTGACGATCCTGGAGGTGATGGCGGAGGCGATCCCCGAGCCCCGGCCGGAGGTCGGTCCCACGGCGCCGAAGATCGTCAACTTCGAGATCCCGATCGACAAGATCGGCGAGGTCATCGGCCCCAAGGGCAAGGTCATCAACGCCATCCAGCAGGAGACCGGCGCGGACATCAGCGTCGACGACGACGGCACGGTGGGCATCGTGAGCATCGGCTCCACCGATGCTGGCGCGGTGGCTGAGGCCGAGCGGCAGATCCGGCTCATCCTCAACCCGCCCACGGCGGAGGTGGGCCAGACCTACACCGGCAAGGTGGTGAACATCACCAAGTTCGGGGCGTTCGTCAACATCCTGCCGGGGCGCGACGGGCTGCTCCACATCTCCAAGCTCGGGCAGGGCAAGCGCATCGACAAGGTCGAGGACGTGCTCGATCTCGGTGACGAGGTCGAGGTTCGGGTCGACGACGTCGACCCGAACGGCAAGGTCTCGCTGAGCCTGGCCTCCGCGCCGGCCCCGGCGCAGTCGGCAGCGCGAGACGACGAGGCTGCTGGTGGCGAGGGCGGGCGGGGTACCGAGCGCGAGTACGTCTCGTTCGAGGACGCGTTCGACGAGGAGATCCGGGAGGAGTTCGGCGATCTCGGTCCCGAGCCTGCGGGCAGCAGCAGTGGTGGGGACCGGGGTGGTGAGCGCCGCGGCCGCCGCCGCGGGGGCGGTCGACGGCGCTGAGCGAGCGAGGTTCGGGCGGAGCCGCCTGGCGGGCGGCGACCGGATGCACGAAGACCGTCCTGCCCTCGGGGCTCCGGGTGGTGACGGAGCGGATGCCCGAGGCTCGTTCGGTGAGCATCGGGGTGTGGGTCGACGTCGGTTCCCGTGACGAGCCCGACGAGCTGGCCGGCGCCTCGCACTTCCTCGAGCACCTGCTGTTCAAGGGCACCGAGTCGCGCTCGGCTCGGAGCATCGCCGTCGCGGTCGACGCTGTCGGGGGCGAGCTGAACGCGTTCACCACCAGGGAGCACACGGCCTTCTACACCCGCCTGCCGGCGGGACACCTCGGGTTCGGCCTGGAGCTGCTCACCGACGTGGTCGCCGCGCCCGCGTTCCGGCCGCATGAGGTCGAGGCGGAACGGGAGGTCATCCTCGACGAGATCCTGATGAGCGAGGAGACGCCCGACGACGTGGCGATGGTCAAGCTCAACGAGGCGCTCTTCCCCGGTCACCCGTTGGGCCGGGAGACGCTCGGGTCGCAGGAGACGGTGGCGTCGCTGTCGCGGGACGTGATCGCTGCGTTCCACGCCGAGCACTACCGTCCGTCGTGCCTCGTGGTGGCCGCGGCGGGCGACCTCCACCACGACGAGGTGGTCGAGGCGGTGTCCGGCTTCTTCGAGGGCGCACCGGCCGGCGCTGGTCCCGAGCGGACGCCGCCGGGTGAGCAGCTGGTGCCCCTCACCGTGGTGGAGCGGCCGAGCGAGCAGGTCCACTACGCGCTCGGCTGGCGGGGCCCCGACCACGACGATCCCGACCGGTATGCGCTGTGGATCGCGAACCAGGTGGTGGGCGGTGGCATGTCGAGCCGCCTCTTCCAGGAGATTCGGGAGGAGCGGGGTCTCGCGTACACGGTGTTCACCGCTCCGGCCACCTACCGGGGTGCGGGCTCGCTGACCCTCTACGCGGGGACCGCGCCGGGGCGGTTGGGCGAGCTGGTGGAGGTCGTGGATGCGGTGCTCGATGACCTGGTGGCGCACGGCATCACCGCTGAGGAGCACGCGGTGGCACTCGGGTGCATCGAAGGCTCGATGCTGCTCGGACTGGAAGACAGCGCCAGCCGGATGAGTCGCCTCGGCGCCAGCGAGGTCACCCGGCGCGAGGTCATCCCGGTCGACGAGCAGCTGCGCCGGGTGCGAGCGGTGCCCACCGAGGACGTGAACCGGGTCTTGGCCGAGGTGCTCAGCGGCCCCCGCGCCGCAGTGGTCGTCGGTCCGCTGGGCGCGGACGACCCGGCCGTCACCCGGGCGGTGCGAGCCTGACCGGCGACGGTCCCGCCCCGCTTGGGGGAGGGGCACCCTCGTCGAAGTAGGGTGCTGCCATGGCGCTTCGGGTCGGGGTGTTCGGGGCCGGTGGTCGGATGGGCAGCACGGTCTGCCGGGCGGTGGCCGATGATCCGGATCTTGAGCTCGTCGCCGCGGTCGACCCCTTCCATGTGGGCATCGACCTGCGCCAGGTCACCGGGGTCGATCTCCCCTTGCAGATCGCCGCGGGCCCGGAGGCCTTCGAGCAGGCGGGTGCCGAGGTGGCCGTCGATTTCACCCAGCTCGATGCAGCCCGCCAGAACCTGGCGTGGCTCGCGGCGCACGGGATCCACGCCGTGGTGGGCACCACCGGCTTCACCGAGGGGGACTACGAGCGCCTGAGGGAGACGTTCAGGAAGAGCAACTGTGTGATCGCCCCGAACTTCGCGATCGGGGCCGTGCTGATGATGCGCTTCGCGGAGATGGCCAGCCCGTACTTCGAGTCCGCCGAGGTCATCGAGTGGCACCACGAGCAGAAGGTCGACGCGCCCTCGGGCACGGCCATGCTGACCGTCGAGCGGATGGCCAAGGCCTCCAGCGACTGGACCCCGGACCCCACGACCAACGAGGTCCTGCCCGGGGCGCGCGGCGGCAAGGGCCCGGGCGACATCCCGGTGCACGCCTTGCGCATCAAGGGGATGGTCGCCCACCAGGAGGTCATCCTCGGCACCACCGGTCAGACGCTCACCATCCGCCACGACACCTATGACCGGGCGTCGTTCATGCCCGGCGTGCTTCTGGCGATCAAGCTGGTGTCCGATCGCCCGGGCCTCACCGTGGGGCTCGACGCCCTGCTCGACCTGTAGGCGCCGGCTCAGCCTCGCCGGTGCACCGTGCGGGCTCCCGCCTGGTCCCGGGCCAGGACGATCATCTGGTCGATGTTGACGTGGCTCGGGCGGGTCACGGCGAAGGCGATGCAGTCCGCCACATCCTCCGGGGTGAGCGGGGTCATGCCCTCGTAGACCCGGGACGCCCGCTCGGCGTCGCCGCGGAAGCGCACCAGGCTGAACTCGGTTTCCACCATGCCGGGGTCGATCTCGGTGACCCGCACCGGCCGGCCGAGCAGCTCCTGGCGCAGCACACCCACGACCGCCCGCACGCCGAACTTGGCTGCGTTGTAGCCCGCCCCTCCGGGATAGGGCTCATGGGCGGCGATGGAGCCGACGACGACCACATGCCCGTCGCCGGAGGCGACGAGTGCCGGCAGGAGCGCCCGGGTCATACGGGCGACGCCGAGCACGTTGGTGTCGAACATCTGTTGCCAGTCGGCGAGGTCCGCCTCCTCGACCGGTTCGAGCCCGATCGCGCCACCGGCGTTGTTCACCAGCACGTCGCAGCGGTCGAGCGTGGCGCAGAACGCCTCCACCGAGGCGTCGTCGGTGACGTCGAGGGGGTGGCTGCGGCCTCCGATCCGTGAGGCGAGCCGTTCGATGCGCTCGGCACGGCGCGCACCGAGCACCACCTCGAATCCCTCTTGAGCAAGCCGTGTCGCGGTTGCCGCTCCGATGCCGGAACTGGCGCCGGTGATCACGGCCAGGCGCGGTCGCGACGACCGGGAGCCGGTCACGGCTCGCCACGCGTGGCCCGGCCGGTCTCGCCTGCGGCGCCGTCGCCGGCCACGTCCTGTTCGAGATGGCGGAGCTGCTCGATTTCCGACGTGCCTTTGCGGGTCTCGTTCCACACCGAGAAGGCCACCGCCAGGACGCTGATCACGATGAGGGGTAGCCGGTAGGTGCGGATGACGTCGAGCACCCAGTTGATCGGTGCCTCGAACGCTTCACCGAGGAGCTTGATGAGCACCAGACGGGCGATCGTCCCGCCCACGTTGAGGGTCATGAAGACCGCCGGGCGCATGCGGGCCGCGCCGGCGAGCAGGCAGATGGGGTTGTTGGGGGCGATGGCCACCAGCGGGTACCCCCACGTGCCGAACGAGCGCTCGAGGCTGCGCATGAGCTGGCCGACGGTCGCGGTTCGCTGCTCCATCCAGCGAACCGCGCTGTCGCCGTACCAGTAGCCGAGCAGGTAGAAGAGCGGATCCGAGGCCAGGGCGCGCAGGGTGCCGACGGTGAAGTAGGCGACCGGGTTCAGGTCGTTGACGGTGAGCACCAGCCACCGGATCCGTGAGTTGAGCGCGATCAGCAGCAGCGGACGGGTGTCGACGAGGCCCGGTCCGAGCGCGTCACCGACCCAGGAGGCGATGACCATGATGATCAGGATGACGACGACCGTCGCCAGCGCCCGGCGGCTGGGGGCGCCCCGGTGCTCGCTCTCGCCGGCGCGACCGGGCGCGGCATCCGCCGGGTCGGTATCGGGGGCGCCCGGCGGGTGGGTGCCGGTTTCCGAGGGTCCGGCTCCCGAGGGCTCGGCTTCCGAGGGCTCGGGCGCGCTCGTCATAGGCGCCGCCACCCTAGCCGCCGGCTGCCCGTTGGATTCCGGTCGGGTCCGGGCCTCCTAGGCTGACCGCCGATGGCTGCGATGCTCGCATCGGTGCGCTCTGCGCTCGCGCCCCGCGTCTCGCAGCAGGACGTGGCGGCGCTCGCGGTCGAGCTGCATCCGGACGTGTCACCGGATCGCATCAGGTCGGTGTTCGCCAACGCAGGGATCGAGCAGCGTCATCTGGTGCGGCCCGTCGAGTGGTACGGGTCCGAGCATGGGTTGACCGAGCGGGCCGAGATCGCCTGCGAGCAGGGGCTCGAGCTCGGCGCCCGGGCGGCCCGGGCCGCGCTGGATGGCGCCGGGACACCGCCGGAGTCGGTCGACTCCCTGGTGTTCGTGACCACCACCGCGGTGCGCTCTCCGGCGCTCGATGCCTCACTCGCGCCCGCGCTGGGGCTTCGCGACGGTGTGCGGCGGCTCCCATTGTTCGGGTCGGCGTCACTCGGGGGCTGCTCGGGCCTGGCACTGGCGGCCGATCTCGTCGCCGCCGGTGACCGCTGCGTGCTGGTGGTCGTGGCGGAGCTGAACTCGCTGATGTTCGTGCCCCGCACCGAGCCCCCGTCGATGGAGGCCGTGGTCAGCATGGCCTTGTTCTCGGACGGCGCGGCGGCGGCGGTGGTGCGGGCCGGCTCGCCCGGTGACGTCGGGAGCGGAGGCCTCGAGCTGGTGGGCCGCTCCTCCACGCTGGTGCCGGATTCGCTCGGGGTGATGGGCTTCGACCTGGTCGCCACGGGTCTGCGCTGGAGGCTCGCGCCGGACGTGCCGGCGCTGGCCGGGGCCCGGGTGGCCGAGAGCGTCGAGCGGGCCCTGGCCGGTCGACGCTGGCGGCTGGCCGACCTCGAGCACCTGCTGGTCCACCCCGGGGGGACCAAGGTCCTCGACGCGGTCGAGGACGCCCTCGGCCTGCCTGCCGGCCGGCTGGGGTGGTCGCGGCGCATCCTGGCCGAGCACGGGAACCTCAGCGCGGTGACGGTGCTGGTGATGCTGGAGGCGTTCCTGCAAGCCGAGCCGGCGCCAGGGCCCGGCCTGCTCACCGCGATGGGCCCCGGCTTCGGCTTCGAGCACGTCTTGTTCGAGGCCGGGCCACGACGGTGAGCGGCCGGCCGCCCGAGGGCCCGGACCAGGATCGGTCGCCGCGGGTGGGATGCGTAGCCTTGGGCCGTGCCCGAGCCACGTCCCGACTACCGCTTCGCGCGGAGGCCCTGGTGGATCGTCTCCCACCTGTTCGCCGCCGGGATGGTGGTGCTGATGGTGAACCTCGGGTTCTGGCAGCTGCGCCGGCTCGACGAGCGTCGCACCCACAACGCGCTGATCGAGTCCCGCCAGGAGCTTCCCCCGGCTCCGCTCGGGGAGCTGCTGCCCGCCGGGCCGGCCTCGCAGCCCGAGGAGGTGGCGGAGGTCGCCTACCGGATGGTGGTCCTGCGAGGCCGGTACGCGCTCGACGAGCAGGTGCTGGTGCGGAACCGCACCAGTGAGGGTCTGCCGGGGTACTGGGTCGTGACCCCGCTCGTCCTCGACGACGGCACGGCCGTGGCGGTCAACCGGGGGTGGGTGCCGTTCGCGTCCACCGATCCCGAGGGGCCCTGGCCGCAGTACGACCCCCCGGCGACCTCGGTGACCGTGACGGGCATGGTGCAAGAACCGCAGGTGCGTGCCGGCGGCCTCGTGGGCGGCCCGGTCGATGCGCCGGAAGGCCGGCTGTGGACCCTCTCCCGGGTCGACGTCGGGCGGCTCGCCCAGCAGGTCGCCCAGCCCATGTGGCCGCTGTACGTCAACCTGGCCAGCCAGGAGCCGGCCCAGGGTGAGCTGCCGCAGCCCGTGCCCCCGCCTGATCTGTCAGAGGGGCCGCACCTGGGCTACGCGGGTCAGTGGTTCGTCTTCGCCGGGTTGACGGTCATCGTCTACCCCTTGTTGTTGCGGCGGGTGGCTCGCCATCGAGGCCGGGAGGCGGTGGAGGCGATGGAGGCGTGAGGAGCGGCGGGACGGAGGGCGCCCAGGAGCGCACCCGGACGCGGATCCTGGCCGCGACGCTCACCTGCATCGAACGATGGGGCCTGGCGAAGACCTCCCTGGAGGACGTCGCCAGGGAGGCCGGGCTCTCCCGGGCCACGCTGTACCGCTACTTCCCGGGAGGGCGCGAGCAGCTGGTCCACGACACGGTCACCTGGGAGGTGGGCCGGTTCTTCGCCCGGCTCGAGCACCATGTCTCCGCCGCACCGAACCTGGCGGCGAAGCTCGAAGAGGGCTTGATCTTCGGCCACCGGGCGATCCACGAGCACACCCTGCTGCAGCGGATCCTGCGCACCGAGCCCGAGGCCCTGCTGGAAGAGCTGTCCCAGACCGTGCCGCTCATCGAGGCCGCCATGCGGGCCTACCTGCTGGCCCTGCTCCGGGGGGAGCGGCTGCGCCCCGGGGTCGACCCGGGCGAGGCCGCGGACTACCTGACCCGGATGTTCCTCTCCTATGTGGGGAGCCAGGGCCAGTGGGACCTGACTGATCGGGATCAGGTCGAGCTACTGGTGCGGTCCCAGTTCGTCGCCGGCCTGCTCGCCTGAACCCTTTCGCGTTCTGGCATGTCAAACGCGTGCCGGAGCACGCGTTTGACATGCCAGTTAGCGAAGGCGAAGGTAGGGGCAAGGGTGAGGGCGTGGGCGGAGACGGGCGGGACGATCTCGGTGGGATGTCCACGCCTGCGTAGGCCCGCTCAGTGGCGGAAGTGGCGCTCGCCGGTGAACACCATCGCCAGACCGTGCTGGTCGGCGGCCGCGATGACCTCCTCGTCGCGGATCGACCCGCCCGGCTGGACCACGCAGGCCGCGCCCGCCTCGACCGCGCCGTCGAGTCCATCGGGGAACGGGAAGAAGGCGTCACTGGCATAGACGCCACCGGCAGCCCGACCTGCGGCCTTCTCACACGCCAGGCGGCCTGCGTCCCGCCGGTTCTGCTGGCCGCACCCGATGCCCACCGCCTGGCCGTCCTTCACCAGCACGATGGCGTTGGAGGTCACCTTCGCCACCACCTGCCAGGCCAGCTCGAGATCCGCCCACTGCTCCTCGGTGGGCACCGCCTTGGTGACCACCTGCCACGCGGAACGGTCGATAGTGACCTGATCGGGGGTCTGCACGAGGAACCCGCCGTCGATCTGCCGCAACCCCGTCGTGAGCGGCGATGGCGGTGCGGCCTCGAGGACCCGGAGGTTGCGCTTCTCGAGCAGGCGCACCAGCGCGTCCCCCTCGAACCCCGGAGCGATGAGCACCTCGGTGAACACCGGCGCCAACGCCTCGGCCATCCCGACGGTGACCGGGCGGTTCACCGCCACGATGCCCCCGAACGCCGACACGGGATCGCACTCATGCGCACGGCGGTAGGCCGTCGTGATGTCGTCAGCCACCGCGACTCCACACGGGTTGGCGTGCTTGATCACCACCGCCGCCGGGAGATCGCCGAGCGAGTGCACCAACCGCCACGCGGCGTCCGCGTCGAACACGTTGAGGTACGACATCTCCTTGCCGCCGTGCTGCACCGCGGTGTCCCACCACCCCGACGCTCCTCGCGTCGCGTAGCGAGCACCGATCTGGTGCGGATTCTCCCCATAGCGCAGCACCGCCCGCCGCTCAAGAGTGAGATCGATCCGCTCGGGCAGCTCGCCGGACGCAGTCGATGCCCCCGACCCTTCGACCTGCTCTTCCAGCCATCGCACGATCTGCGCGTCGTAGGCCGCAGTCACTCGGAAAGCGTCGAGCGCCAACCGGCGGCGGGTCGCGTCGGACAGCGAACCGGTGCTGCGCAGGTCAGCGAGCACCAGCTCGTACTGCGAGGGGTCGGTTACGACCCCGACGTGAGCGTGGTTCTTCGCCGCCGCCCGGACCATCGCCGGGCCGCCGATATCGATCAGTTCGATGGAGGGGTCAGATGAAAACGGGTAGAGGTTCACCACGACCAGGTCGATGGGCTCGATGCCGTAGCGCTCCAGGTCGGCGCGATGCTCAGGGTTGCCGCGATCGGCGAGGATCCCGCCGTGGACCTTCGGGTGCAGGGTCACGACCCGGTGACCGAGGATGGCAGGCACCCCCGTGAGATCTGCGACATCGGTGACCGGCAGACCGGCCTCGGCGATCACCTTCGCCGTTCCACCGCTCGAGATCAGCTCGCAGCCCGCGTCGTGCAAAGCACGGGCGAAATCAGCGATACCGGTCTTGTCGTAGACGGACAGCAGAGCCCTCACTGCACCGAACCCCTCTCGAGGATCTCCTTGACGGTCTGGACGTAAAGCCGCCGCTCAACGGCCTTGATGCGCTCGTGCAACGTGGCCTCCGTGTCGCCCGGCTCCACCCGCACCGCTTCCTGAGCCAGGATGGGGCCGGCGTCGACCTCCGCGGTGGCCACGTGCACCGTGCAGCCCGTGACCTTCACGCCGGCCTCGAGCGCGTCACGTACCGCATGCCAACCCTTGAAGGCCGGCAGCAGCGCCGGGTGGGTGTTCAGGATGCGCCCGTCGAACACCTCGAACATCGCCGGCGCGAGGATGGTGCCGAACCCGGCCATGACGACCAGGTCCGTGTCGTACGTGTCGAGCACCTCGAGGATCTGGCGGGTGTAGTTGTCTCGGTCGAAGTCCGCGCCGTAGCTCGACCGCTCGACGAGCTCCCACGGCACGCCGTGGCGTTCGGCCACCTCGGTGGCGCCGCAGGCCCGGTCGACCACCACCACCTCCACCGGGATCCCGGCGTCGAGCATGGCGTCGAGGATCGTCCCGCTTCCCGAGGCCAGCACCGCGACCCGCATCGGTTGCACGCTACCAGCGCGACGCGAGCAGCCATCCTGATCGGCGCCGCCGCTCATGCACCACGGTCCCGATCCCGCGGATGCCTGCGCCGAGCGCCGCCGATCCCGCCGAGCCGGTGGTCAGGCCCAGCCGTGCTCCCGCACGATCTCGACCATGAGCTCGCCCGCCTCGGTCGGGTTCCGGCCGACCTTGGCGCCCGCGGCCTCCAGTGCCTCGATCTTCGCCTGCGCGGTGCCCTTGCCACCCGACACGATGGCCCCGGCGTGGCCCATCTTCTTCCCGGGCGGCGCGGTGACGCCCGCGATGTAGGACACGACCGGCTTGGTCATCTTGGCCCGGATGAACTCGGCGGCTTCCTCCTCGGCCGACCCGCCGATCTCGCCGATCATCATCACCGCTTTGGTGTCGGGGTCGGCCTCGAAGCGCTCGAGACAGTCGATGAAGCTGGTGCCGGGTACGGGGTCACCACCGATGCCCACACAGGTCGTGACCCCGATGTCCTGCAGCTTCAGCTCGTAGAGGGCCTGGTAGGTGAGCGTTCCCGACCGGCTGACGATGCCCACCGGCCCGCCGGGCTTGGCGATGTGCCCGGCGGTGATGCCGATGTTGCACTTCCCCGGGCTGATGATGCCCGGGCAGTTGGGACCGAGCAGGGCGACGTTCGGGAAGTCGCGCTTGAGCTTGTTGTAGAACCACGCTTCGTCGTGCGCGGGCACGCCCTCGGTGATGCAGACGATGAACTCCACTCCGCCCTCGGCGGCTTCGATCACCGCATCGCGGACCCCGGGCGCGGGGATGAAGATGCACGACGCATTGGCTCCCGTCTCGGCTACCGCATCCGCGACCGAGGCGAAGATGGGGATGCCTTCGACATCGGTGCCGGCCTTCTTGGGGTTCGTCCCCGCGACCACCTGCGTGCCGTAGTCACGGTTGAGCAGGCCGTAGTAGCGACCCTGGCTACCGGTGAGGCCCTGGTAGACGACCTTGGTGCTCTCATCGACGAAGATGCTCACGACGGCGTACCTCCGGCCAGCGCGACGGCGGTGCGCGCCGCCTCCAGCATCGTGGGCTGCATCTGCAGCTTGTCGGACAGGTGCGGTTCGAGGATCTGGCGACCCTGGTCGGCGTTGGTGCCGTCGAGGCGGATCACGATCGGCGCGGTGATGTCGACCCGCGACAGGGCCTCCACGATGCCGTTGGCCACCTCCTCGCCCCGGGTGATCCCGCCGAAGATGTTGATGAAGATGGACTTGACCCGTGGATCGTTGTTGATGATCTCGAGGGCTCCGGCCATCACATCGGCGTTGGCACCTCCGCCGATGTCGAGGAAGTTCGCCGGCTCGCCTCCCACCTGGTTCACCACGTCGAGCGTGCTCATGGCCAGGCCGGCACCGTTGGCGATGATGCCGACGTAGCCATCGAGACCGACGTACTGCAGCCCCTTGTCGTGAGCGGCCTGCTCCCGCTCGTCGCGTACCTGGGTGAGCTCGTAGTCCCCCCAGTCATGGCGGAACCCGGCGTTGTTGTCGAGCGTCACCTTGGCGTCCAGGGCGTGGACCGAACCGTCGGGCTTCAGGATGAGCGGGTTGATCTCGACCAGGTCCGCGTCACCCTCGGTGTAGGCCCGGTAGAGCTTGAGGAGGATGTCTACCGCCCCGTCCTCGGCCGCGGGGTTCAAGCGTGCCTGCTTCACCCAGGCCCGGCACGTGGACTCGTCGAGGCCCTCCACGGGGTCGATCCACACCTTGGCGATGGCGTCGGGGTCCTTCGCTGCCACCGCCTCGATCTCGACACCACCCTGGGCGGAGAGCATGCCCAGGTGCTTCTTGGCCGAGCGGTCGAGGGTGAAGCTGGCGTAGTACTCCTCGGCGATGTCGGAGGCGTGCTCGATCCACAGGATCCGCACGATGTGGCCCTTGATGTCCATGCCGAGAATGTTCTGCGCGTGCGTGCGCACCTCGTCCTCGTTGCTGGCGAGCTTCACCCCACCCGCCTTGCCCCGACCACCGACGTGCACCTGGGCCTTGACGACCACCGGGTAGCCCACGGCTTCGGCGGCGGCCACTGCGTCTTCGACGGAATCGACCGCTCGCCCCTCTGACACCGGGATGCCGAAGCCGGCGAAGAACTGCTTGCCCTGGAATTCGAGAAGGTCCACGGCCCGACAACCTAGTCAGGTTGCAGACAAGCGGCCCAACCGGCTCTGACGGCCCATCAGGCACCAGCGCAAGGCGCGCCCACCCTCCGAACCGGCAGCGGAACTGCACACCAGAGCACGCGTTTGACCTGCCAGTACGCGCAGAGGTTGGTCAGCCGCGCTCGCGCTCGTCGAGGGTGGTCTCCAGCCAGGTGGTGATCCGGTCCAGCGGGGCACCAGGAGTGAAGACCTCCGCCACACCCTGCGCCTTGAGCGCGGCGACGTCGTCGGGGGGCACGATGCCACCGCCGAACACCAGCACGTCGTCGAGCCCGCGGGCGGCGAGCTCCTCGAGCACCCGAGGGAACAACGTCATGTGCGCGCCGGAGAGCACCGACAGCCCGACGGCGTCGGCATCCTCCTGCCGGGCGGCCTCGGCGATCTGCTCCGGGGTCTGGAACAGCCCCGTGTAGATCACCTCGAACCCCGCGTCCCGAAGCGCGCGGGCGATGACCTTGATCCCCCGGTCGTGCCCGTCGAGGCCGGGTTTGGCCACGACGACTCGGAACCGGCGCTTCACGCACGGGATACTAGGAGGGTGAGCCCGGTGAAGCAGTCGGATGGGCGGAGCGTGGCCATGGCCGTGGGCGGCGTGCTGATCGCCCTCGTGGGCTTGGGCCTGCTCCTCGCGTTCGTCTTCGCGCTCCAGCGGGGAACCGAGTCCGGCACGGTGGAGGTCCAGCTCGGATCGCGGACCTTCGACGCCGGATCAGCCGAGCAACGTGCCGCCTCGATCGCCCGAGAGGGTCCGATCCTGCTGCCCGACCCGGCGAGTGGCCAGCGCGACATCTACCTGCAGCACCTCGGCGACGACCCCCAGGACGGGTGGCTGGCCTTCGACGCCCGCGAGATCGACGCCACCCGTGAGTGCACGCTGCGCTGGGACGCGGCGCGGGGACTCTTCGAGGACCCCTGCGACGGGTCGACGGTGCCAGCGGACGGGGAGGGCCTGCGCCACTATCCGGTAGCCGTCGATGACAAGGGCAAGCTGGTCATCGAGCTCAACCGCGCCCCGGAGACGGGAGATGACACGGCGCCGTAGGCGGGCGCGCCGTCAGGCGAACAGCTCCAGCAGCTCGCGCTTGTGCACCTTGTTCGTACCGGTGCGAGGCAGCTCCTCGACCGCGACGAAACGCTTCGGCACCTTGTAGTCGGCCAACCGCTCCCCGAGCCACGCACCGAGGTCGAGCGATTCCAGGGTGGCGCCGGGCTCGAGCCGCACCGCGGCGACCGGGATCTCCCCGAGCTTCTCGTCCGGCAATCCCGTCACTGCGGCCTCGAGGACGGACGGGTGCGCCTCGAGGGCCTTCTGCACCTCCAGCGAGTACACCGAGAAACCGCCGTGCTTGATCACGTCCTTCTTGCGGCCGACGAACAGCACGGTGCCGAACGGACCTCTGCGGGCCAGATCACCGGTTCGCAGCCAGCCATCGTCGGTGACGACCCCTGCGGTGGCCTCCGGCGCGCTCCAGTACCCACGGATGACTCCCGGGCCCCGCACCCACAGCTCGCCCACCCCGCCGGGCCCCACGTCGTGTCCGTCGTCGTCCACCACGCGCATCCGGTAGCCGGGCAGGGCGAACCCCACGGACTCGCCGAGGCCGACGTCGAGCAGCGGAGGCGACACCTTGGCCGCCACGCCCCCCGCGGTCTCGACCATGCCGTAGCCCTCGGCGAAGATCGCCTCACCGACCGGACCGACGAACGGGATGGTCGCGCTCGCGCCCAGCCGCTTGAACGTACGGGCCAGATCGGATGGCATCACGTCGGCGCCCGAGCCCCACAGTCGCACCGAGGTGAGATCGCGCTCCTCGGCACCCGCTTCGAGCATCATCCGGTACATCGCCGGCACGCCGATGAACACCGTCGCCCGTCGGGTCTCGATGGCGTCGAGGACCTCGTCGGGACGGAAGTGCGGGATGCTGTAGGTGGGGATGCCCGCGCAGGCGTAGGCCAGGAGCACGATGAAGCCCATGATGTGGGCGATCGGCAGGCTGAAGACCGCCTCGTCCCGGTGGAGCCATGCCGGCCAGGCGGCCGCGGCCACCACCGTGCCGATGAGCGCCCGGTGGGTGATCTCCGCCCCCTTGGGGGTGCCGGTGGTGCCCGAGGTGTAGAAGAGCGCCGCCACCTCGCCGGGATCGACAGGCACCGCATCCCCCAGCGGGTCGGCACCGTCGACCTCACCGGCACCGTGCAGGATCAGCGACGCCCCCGAGTCCCGTACGACGTGCGCGACCTCCTCCGGGCGCATCTTGTGGTTGACCGGGACGGGGATGCCTCCCGCCCGGGCCACGGCCAGGCACAGCAGGAACGTCTCGTAGCTGTTGGAGGTGGCCAGCACCACCCGGTCCCCGACGTCGATGCGGCCCGCCACCCCGCCTGCCCACCGGTCCACACGCTTGGCCGCCTGCCGGTAGGTGACCCGGAGGCCGCCGTCCGCCTCCTCCACCAGGCGGCGGTCGCCGTGCAGGTCGGCCAGCGAGCTCATGATCGTGCCGAGCGTCTCGTCACGCCGGATCACGAGCCGTGCCCGTTTGAACATCTTCATGCCGACCTCCGGCCCCAGCCCTTCGGGCATGATCACCGACCGGTCAGTGCGGCGCCAGTCGGGGCGACGACCGGACCGCCCGGCTCCACCTCAGAGCTTCTCGAGCGGTGCCCACGCGAGCAGCAGGCGCCGCTCCCCCGCCTCCCGGAAGTGCACGACGGCCTCGGCCTTGTCGCCGCTGCCCTCGAGCCCGATGATCACCCCCTCGCCGAACTTGGCGTGCCGAACATCGTCCCCCACCCGCAGCCCGAGCGCGTCGGCGCCGCTCGGCTGGGGACCCCTCGGGACCAGGGCGGCGTCGAC
>NZ_DAIUCK010000062.1:0-19469 GCF_036846205.1 Rhabdothermincola sp.
CCCTTCGGGCTGGGGACGGATGAGGTGCGGGCGATGCTCGACCGGGCGCGCGGCAGCGAGGCCTGGGAGCGGCGGGCGCAGGCGCTGGAGGTCGTGCTGTGGCCGGAGCCGCCCATCGACCCCCTCGGCAATCCCTCCAGCGCCGAGCGAGCGATCGCGGCGGCGGTCGAGGCTGGTGCCACGATCGTGAACCTCCGGTTCCGCAGCCGGAGCCTCTCGCACCATCTCGAGCAGATGGAAGCGGTGGCCGCGCTCGGGTGAGCCGCAGGCAGCTCGCCCACGGACTCCGGTGGCTCAGATCGGGGGCGGTGCCGGGGCGGCTCGCTGGCGGCCGTGGCGCTGGGACCAGAAGGTCCGACCGGTGGGGGTCTGCCACCAGTGCCAGCCGTCCGCGGTGGTGTGGACCCGCCAGCCGCGGCGGTGGGTGACCCCATGGTGGTGACGGCACAGGGCCACCAGCCGGTCGAGGTTCGTGTGCCCGCCGTGGCGGTGCTCGTCAAGGTGGTGCGCGTCGCACCAGCTGATCGGGGCATCGCATCCCGGGAAGACACAGCCCCCGTCTCGCAACGCCAGCGCGCGGCGCTGGGCCACGGTGGCGTACCGCACCGCACGCCCGAGATCGAGTGGCACCCCGAGGCTGTCGACGACCACCGGGTACAGCTCGGGGTCGCACAGCAGCGTGCGCACGCTGCCGTCAGCCAGGATCACCCCGTCGGTGCTGCAGGCACCGCTGGTGGGATCGAGCGCGTTGACCACCAGGGTCACCTCCGGCCGCGGCGGGCGGCTGGTCCGTGCATCGGTGGCTCGTCCTCGACGGCACAGCTCGACCAGCGCCAGGGCCAGCAGCGTCGAGCGGGGCGGGACCTCCAGCTCCGGGCAGTGCTCCTGGTCGCGGCGGTACCGGCGGAACAGCTCGTCGGCCTCGGCTTCCAGCGCCTGCTTCGCCACCAGGGCGTGCTCGCCCACCAAGGTGCCGGCCAGGTGATGCACCCCGTCGAAGGTGCGCACCATCGACAACCGGTTCTCCTCGACGTCCTCGGCCGGATCGTGGCCACCGTCCTGGTCGAGCAGCGCCACCACCCCCGCCAGCTCGCGCCGCCACCGCTCGAAGGTCGTCCCGGCAGCCAACCCCACCAGCTCCTCCTGCAGCCCGGCCAGCCCGTCGAGCACCCGCGGGTTCGCCGCCCGCACCAGCGCCTGCGCGTGCTCCCAGGACACCCGGCCATCCACCAGCGCCTCATCCACCCGGCCGAAGCTGGCTCGCAACGCCAGCCCCACCCCGACCCGAGCCTTGGCCACGGCCGCCGGCAGCATCGCCTCCCGCGCCAGCCAGCCTGCCGTGCCCGATCCGAACTCCCGATCGCACACGCCCCGGCGCTCGAGCTCGGCCAGCAGGTGACCCTCCGCCGCGTCCAGCGCTCGGCGCAGCTCCTCCAGCGCCTGCACACCTTCCAGCAGCGCTTCGTCGTCGGCCAACGACGCATCGAGCGCCGCGAGCTTGCGCCCCGTCTCGGCCAGCCCGACCCAATCGAACATATGTTCGATACTAGCCGGGGGGTGTGACACGCACGCACCGATCAGCGGGTCGAGGCACCGGTGCTCGGGCGGCGAGCCCCCAACCACCGGCCTCCCCAACCGCGAGCCCCTGCAACCACCAGCCCCGCGATCGCGAGCCGGTACGTCAGCCGAGGCGTTCGATCACGGTGGCGTTCGCCTGGCCGCCGCCCTCGCACATGGTCTGGAAGCCCAGGCGCCCGCCGGTGACCTCGAGGTGGTTCAGCAGGGTGGTCATGATGCGGATGCCGCTGGCACCCAGTGGGTGTCCCAGCGCGATCGCCCCACCTCGGGGGTTGTACCGCTCGGGGTCGGGCTGGAACTCCTTGGCCCACATCAGCGCGATGGCCGCGAAGGCCTCGTTGCACTCGATGGCGTCGAAGTCGCCGATCGACAGGCCGGTGCGGGCCAGCAGCTTGCGGGTGACCGGGTTGGGGGCGGAGAGCACCAGCACCGCGTCGTCCGCCCCCACCACCATGTGCCGGATCCTGGCCCGTACCGGCAGGCCGAGCTGCTCCGCCACCGCCCGGTCGGCGATGAGCATCGCGGAGGCGCCGTCGCTCATCTGCGAGGAGTTGCCGGCCGTGATGTCGGGCGCGATCGAGGGGTCCCACTTGGCGGCGCTGTCGAGGGCGGCGAGCACCTCGACGGTGGTCTCGGGGCGGATGCCTTCGTCTGCGGTGAGCAGCTCGCCGGTCTCGCGGCCCTCCTCGTCCTTGATGGGCACGGGCACGATCTCCCGGGCGAAGTGCCCGTCGACCGTGCTCTCGTGGGCCCGCTGGTGGCTGCGCACCGCGTACTCGTCCATCTCCCGGCGGGTGATGCCGAACGTGCCGGCGAGGATCTGCGCCACCTCGAACTGGGTCATCAACTGACCCTTGCAGGCCTCGAGGAAGTCGGCGGAGAACGGGCCCGTGCCGCCAGCCGCGTTCGAGGCCATGGGAGCACGGGTCATCGACTCGACCCCGCAGGCGATGGCCAGGTCGTAGGAGCCGGCGATCACCGCCTGGGCGGCGAAATGCACCGCTTGCTGCGACGAACCGCACTGGCGGTCGACCGACGTGGCCGGCACCGACTGGGGGAGACCGGCGGCCACCCAGGCGTTGCGGGTCACGTTGCAGCCCTGCTCACCCACCTGGGTCACGCACCCGCCGACCACGTCGTCGATGCGCTCGGGGTCCACCCCCGTGCGGTCGAGCAAGGCCCGCAGCGTGTGGCCCAGCAGATCGGTGGGGTGCCAGCCCGACAGCGCGCCCTTCCGCTTGCCGATCGGGGTGCGCACGGTGTCGACGATCACGGCCTCTCGGGTCATGCGGGCAGCGTAGCGGAGGCCGCTGTTAGCTGACATGAGCGTCAGGTAAGGTCGGGGCATGACCGCTCCACGGACCGACGTGACGGGCCGGCCGACCGCCCTCCGCCAGATCGACCTCGACACCTTCTTCCGGCCCAGGACCGTCGCCGTCATCGGGGCCAGCGACTCCACCGGGCGGCCCAACAGCGCCATGTGGCGCAAGATCCGCCAGTGGGCCGAACAGGCCGGCGCCGAGTGCTACCCGGTCAACCCCAACCGCGACGAGGTCGACGGGGTGCCCTGCTACCGCTCCGTGCTCGACATCCCCGGGGATCTCGACCTCGCCGCGATCCTGGTGGGCAACGCGGTGGAGATGTTCGAGACCGTGCTGGAGAAGAAGCCCCGGTTCGCGGTGATCTTCGCGGCCGGCTTCAACGAGGTCGGCCCCGAGGGCGAGGCGCTCCAGCGGCGGCTGGAGGAGCTCATCGCCACCGGCAGCACGCACGTGCTGGGACCGAACACCAACCTCAACGCCTTCGAGACCTTCCGCGACCTGCCACCGCCGAAGATCGCGCTCATCACCCAGAGCGGGCACCAGGGCCGACCGGTGTTCCAGGCGCAGGAGCAGGGCATCGCCCTGTCGCACTGGGCGCCGACGGGCAACGAGGCCGACCTCGAGTTCGCCGACTTCGCCGCCTACTTCGCCGACCAGCCCGAGGTCGGCGTCATCGCCGCCTACGTGGAGGGGTTCAAGGACGGGCGCACCCTCATGCTCGCCGCCGACCACGCGGCCACCGCCGGCAAGCCGATCGTCGCGGTCAAGGTGGGTCGCACCGACGAGGGCCGTTCCATGGCCAAGTCCCACACCGGTCACCTCACCGGCTCCGACGCCGTGGTCTCCGCGGTGTTCCGCCAGTACGGCATCACCCGGGTGGACGGGCTCGACGAGCTCACCGACGTGGCCGCCACGCTCGCCCGCACCAAGCCCCCGGCACAGCCCGGCCGGCGCAACGTGTGCATCTACGCCATCTCCGGGGGCACCGGCGCGCACATGGCCGATCTGGTCGCGGCCGCCGGTCTGGAGCTGGCGGAGCTCACCCCGGCCAGTCAGCAGGCACTCCGGCAGTGGATCCCGGGCTACCTGCGGGTCTCCAACCCGGTCGACTCGGGTGGTGCGCCCTCCGCCGACGAGCGAGGCCCCAAGATCGTGCAGACCATCCTCGACGACCCGAACATCGACATGCTCATCTGCCCCATCACCGGCGCGCTGGCCTCCATGAGCCGACCCATGGCCCAGAGCCTGGTCGACGCCGCCGCCCACACCGACAAGCCGATCCTGGTGGTGTGGGGGTCCCCCGACAGCACCGACCCCGTCTACACCGAGGTGCTGCTGGGTTCACGCCTGCCCGTGTTCCGCACCTTCCACAACTGCGTGCTGGCGGCCCGCGCCTACTTCGACCACCACGACTTCCTCGCCCGCCACCGCTCGCCGTTCGCCAAGCCCGTCACCCGGCGCTCGCCGGCGGGGGCCGGGACCGACCACCTGCTCAGCGCCGGGCGCCCGCTCAGCGAGCACGAGTCCAAGGCGCTGCTCGCGGCGTACGGCATCCCCGTCACCCGCGACGTGCTCGCCACCTCGGCCGCGCAGGCGGTGCGGGCGGCACGCGACATCGGCTTCCCCGTGGTGCTCAAGGTGAGCTCACCGGACCTGCCCCACAAGTCCGACCTCGGTCTGGTGCGGGTCGGCCTGCACACGGCGGCGGAGGTCCAGCGGGCGTTCGCGGAGCTGGAGGCCACCGCCCGGAAGGCGAACCGCAAGGCCACCATCGACGGGGTGCTGGTCTCCGAGCTGGTCAGCGGCGGGGTGGAGACCGTCGTGGGCATCTCCCAGGACGAGCTGTTCGGGCCCGTGATCATGTTCGGGCTGGGCGGGGTCTTCGTGGAGGTGTTCGAGGACGTGACCTTCCGGGTGCCGCCGTTCGACAAGGACGAAGCCCGCCGGATGGTGCAGGAGATCAAGGGCTACAAGCTCCTGCAGGGCACCCGGGGGCGGAAGCCGAGCGACGTGCGGGCCCTGGTCGACGTGATCATGAAGGTGCAGCGCCTGGCCCTCGACCACGCAGGCACGCTCGCCGAGCTCGATATCAACCCGCTGGTGGTGCGACCGAAAGGCCAGGGCGTGGTGGCTCTCGACGCGCTGGCCATCCCCCGATCCACCCCCCAGCCGACCCCCTGAGGCCCGGAGCGCGCCGATGCCCACCTCGGGGATCAAGGACGCCACCGCCATCGTGGGCGTCGGCCAGACCGCGTTCGCCAAGGCCCTGCCCCAGAGCGAGAAGCGCCTCGCGCTCGAAGCCATCCTGGCCGCGCTCGACGACGCCGGCATCCACCCCTCGGAGGTCGACGGGCTGGCCTCGTACACCCTCGAGACCACCGAGGAGATCGAGATCGCCCGCAACCTCGGCACGGACGACATCACCTTCTTCGGGCAGGTCGGCTACGGCGGGGGTGCGGGCTGCGCGGTGGTCGGACACGCGGCGATGGCCGTGGCCACCGGGCAGTGCACGGTGGCCGTCGCCTGGCGGTCGCGCAAACGGGGGGCCGCCTCGGCTCGGCCCTGGGCGGGGGTGTCGAGCCGGGTGCGGGGCAACCAGCAGTGGTCCCGCCCGTGGGGGCTGCTGCGCCCGGTGGACGAGATCGCCATGCTCACCCGCCGCTACCTGCACACCTACGGTGCCACCCGCGACCAGCTGGCCAACGTGGCCCTCGCCTTCCGCAAGCACGCCAACCGCAACCCCGGGGCGATGATGCACGGCAAACCCTTGTCGCGCGACGAGTACCTCGCGGCCCGCTGGATCTCGGAGCCGCTGTGCCTGTTCGACAACTGCCTCGAGTCCGACGGCGCGGGTGCGGTGGTCATCACCAGCGCCGAGCGGGCCCGGGACACCAGGAACGTGCCGGTGCTGGTGCACGGCTTCGCCCAGTCGATCCCCCGGCAGCACCAGACCATGACCAACTACTTCTGCGACGACCCGCTGCTCGGACCCTCGTGGGCCTGCGCGGAGCTGCTGTGGCGCCAGGCCGACTTCGGACCGGCGGAGGTCGACGTGGCCCAGCTCTACGACGCGTTCTCGCCGCTGGTGCCGCTGTCACTCGAGGGCTACGGCTTCTGCGGTCGGGGGGAGGGCGCCGCCTTCACCGAGGACGGCAACCTCGAATGGGACCGGGGATCGCTGCCCACCAACACCTCCGGCGGTGGGATGAGCGAGGCGTACGTGCACGGCTTCAACCTCATCGTCGAGGGTGCGCGGCAACTGCGGGGTGAGTCCCACTGCCAGGTGGAGGGGGCCGAGACGTGCCTGGTCACCAGCGGCGAGGGCGTGCCCACCAGCGCGTTGCTCCTGCGGCGGGGCGAGGCCGGTGACCGTTGAGCACCCGCGCCCCATGAGCGGCGCCACGAGCAGCTCCGTGAGCGAGGGCCTGCTGCTGCCCGCCATCGACGAGGACTCCGCGCCCTTCTGGGAGGGGTGCCTGCTCGGTGAGCTGCGGGTGCAGGCTTGCGCGGCCTGCGGCCGGCGCCGCATGCCGCCGAGGCCGATGTGCCCGTCGTGCCGCAGCTTCGAGGATCGCTGGGAGACCACTTCGGGAACCGGCACGATCTGGTCGTTCGTCGTCGCTCATCCGCCGCTGCTGCCTGCGTACGCGCAGCAGGCCCCGTACAACGTGGTGGTGGTGAGCCTTGACGACGACCCGTCCATCCGCCTGGTCGGCAACCTCGTGATCGGCCCCGGCCACCCGCTCGGGGAGATCGACCCGGCCACGATCCGCATCGGCGAGCCGGTGCGGGTGATCTTCGACCGGGTGGCCGACGACGTGGCGCTCCCCCGGTGGGTGCGAGCCGGGGACTGAGCAGCGCCTCAGCGCACCCGGCGCAGCTCGTCGTGGCGGTGGGGCTCGACCGGGCGGACCCGCACCTTGGCGTCCACGGCGACGACGCCAGCCGGGGTGGCGATCACCGGGTTGAGATCCAGCTCGACGACCTCCGGGAGCTCGTCGGCGAGCACGCCCACCCGCACCAGCAGCTCCTCCAGCGCACCGGTCGCCACCGGCGCCGCCCCTCGATAGCCGAACAGCAACGGGCTGGCCCGCAGGCTCCGCACCACCTCCGCCGCGTCGGTGTCGGTGACCGGCACGATCCGGAATGCCCGATCGGCCAGCAGCTCCGTCGCCACGCCACCCATGCCGAACATGACCAGCGGCCCGAACGCCGGGTCCTGCACCACGCCCACGATGGTCTCGACGCCAGACTCCGCCATCGCCTGCACGACCACACCGCCACCGTGGTCGGCGGCCGCGGCGGTGACCTGCTCGAAGGCCTCCCGGACCTGCTCGGCCGAGGCGAGCCCCAACCTCACCGCGCCCACATCGGTCTTGTGCACCAGGGCGCCGGCGGCGGCCTTCACCGCCACCGGAAAGCCGATCCGCTCCGCCACCGCCGCCGCGTCGTCCGCACTGGACACCGGGTGGACCTCCAGTACTGCGAGACCATAGGCACGCAGCAGAGTGACCGCCTCGCCCGCGTCGAGCCAGACGCCCGCCTCGGCGGCGGCAACGCCGGCTCGGGCCAGCACCGCGTCGACGACCTGGCGGGCCCGCCCCCGGTCGATGTCGGCGAAGACCGGGACCCGCCCCGGGTCCCGCCGCTTCCAGGCCGCGTAGCGGACCAGGCGGCCGAGGGCGCGCGCCGCAGGCTCGGGAGTGGGGAACGACGGGATGCGCCGGCGGCCTTCAGAGCCACCCTGGAGGGCTGCGGGCACGTCCCGGGAGGCCAGGAAGTTGGCCAGCACCGGCTTCGTGGCCCCCTCGGCGGCTGACGCGATGGCCTCGGCCACCTCATCGGCCCGGGTGACCAGCGGCGGGGTGAAGATCACGATCACCGCGTCGACGTTCTCGTCGGCCAGCACCAGCCGCAACGCCTGCTCGTAGTGTGCCGGAGTGGCCGAGGCCACCATGTCGACGGGGTTCGTGACCGACGCGTTCGGCCCCAGCAGGGCGCGCAGGGCCTCCCGGGTCTGCGGGGCGAGGACCACCACGTCGAGCCCCGCGCCGTCACACGCATCAGCGGCGAGGATGCCCGGCCCCCCCGAGTTGCCCACGATCGCCACCCGGGGCCCGTCCGGCAGAGGCTGGGAGACCAGGACCTGGGCCATGTCGAACAGCTCGTCGATGGTGTCCACCCGGATCACGCCCGTCTGGTGGAACAGCGCGCTCACCGCCACCTCGGGGCTGGCCGCGGCCGCGGTGTGCGACGACGCGGCCCGAACCCCCGACGCGCTCCGGCCGGACTTCACGGCCACGATGGGCTTGCGCTGGGAGACCCGGCGGGCGATCCGGCTGAACTTGCGTGGGTTCCCGAAGGACTCGAGGTAGAGCAGGATCACGTCGGTGTCGGGATCGTCCTCCCAGTACTGCAACAGGTCGTTGCTGCTCACGTCCGCCTTGTTCCCAACCGAGACGAACGACGACAACCCGATCCCGAGGCGGTCGGTCCACTCGAGCAGGGCGATGCCGAGTGCTCCCGACTGCGACTGGAACCCCACCCGGCCCCGGGGAGGCACGCGGGGTGCGAACGTGGCGTTGAGACCCACCGCGGTGTTGGCGATCCCCAGGCAGTTGGGACCGATCAGGCGCATCCCGCCCCGCCGCGCCCGGGTCACCACGTCGCGCTCCAGCGCCGCTCCCTCGGCGCCGGTCTCGCTGAACCCGGCGCTGATCACCACCAGCCCTTTCACGCCCTTGGCGACACACTGGTCGACGACGGCCGGCACCGAGGCGGCGGGCACCGCGATCACCGCCAGGTCGACCTCACCGGGGATGTCGAGCACCGAGGGATAGGTCGGCACGCTGGCCACGTGCGGGCTCGAGGGGTTCACCGGGTACGCCGGCCCGGCGAAGCCGCCGGCGAGCACGTTGAGGAACAGGTGATAGCCGATGGTGCCCGGCTCGTGGCTGGCGCCGATCACCGCCACCGAGCGGGGGCAGAGCATCCGGCGGATCGATGCGGCCTCCGCCACGTGCTCGCGGTGCTCGACCGCGGCCCGCGATCGCTCCGTCTGCTCGAGCAGCAGCTCCACCCGCACGACGCCCCCGTCGAGCTGGGCGACCGTCCGGTAGCCCGCGTCCTGGAAGACATCGAGCATCCGCCGGTTGTCCGGCAGGACCTCGGCGGTGAACCGGGTGATGCCGTTGTCGTGCGCCGCGGCGGCCAGGTACTCGAGGAGCAGGGTGCCGATCCCCCGGCCCTGGTTGGCGTCGTCGATGACGAAGGCCACCTCCGCCTCCGGAGCCGCACCCTGCCGCTCATAGCGCGCCACGGCGATGATCGCGTCACCGTGGAGTGCGACGAGGGCGAAGCGGTCGCGGTAGTCGACCTCGGTGAACCGCTTCGACTCTTCCGGGGTGAGGGTCGCTTTGGGGGAGAAGAAGCGGTAGTAGCGGGTCTCGGGCGACAGCCGTTCGAAGAAGGCCAGGTGCGCGGCGGCGTCGTCCGGGCGGATCGGACGGACGTGGACCGTGCCACCGTCCGCGAGCACCGCATCGAACTCCCACTCCGCCGGGTAACGGACGGGCTCTTCCCGGGCATCTGCCATCCGCCCTGTCTAGCGCCCCGACGCCGGCCCTCATCACCCGAACTGTTCATCCCAGCGCGGTCCCAGAGCGCGAAACCGTGAACAGAACGAAGAGCGCACCCGAACTGTTCATCCCAGCGCGGTGCGGAACCGCGAAACCGTGAACAGAACGGGAAGTCTGTCGGGAACGGGGAGCGCGCCGGAACGGGAGGGGGTCAGGCGTCGCCGCTGGCGGGGGTGGCCTTCGTCCGGTTGGCCAGGTCGATGATCCGGATCGGCTCGCTCGGGCGCTCGTGGCGGTTGCCGACGCTCTTCACGCTCACGTCCACCCCGGCTGCTTCCGCTCGCAGGGCGCCCACCGTGCAGCGCTCACGGGCCCGCACCGAGAACGGGTCGTACTGGAAGATCCGCATGGCGTTGAGGTGGGTGATCTGGTCCACCTCGTCGGCCGGCACCCCGGTGAGGCTCTTCGCCAGCGCCTCGGGTGAGTGCGGCCAGGTGGAATCGGAGTGCGGGTAGTCGCACTCCCAGGTGATCATGTCCAGGTTGAGGTGATGGCTGTTCTCGATCCCGAATGCGTCGTCGATGAAGCAGGTGACGATGCGTTCCCTGAACAGCTCGCTGGGCAGCATCCCCAGGTCGTGACCGGTCCAGAGCCGGTGGTGCTGGTACACGTAGTCTATCCGTTCGAGGAAGTAGGGGATCCACCCGATGCCGCCTTCGGACAGGGCGAAGCGCAGGCGGGGGAACTCCTGGAGCACCCGGGACCAGACGAGATCCGCCGCGGCCTGCACGATGTTCATGGGCTGCAGGGTGATCATCACGTTGATGGGAGCCTCGATGGAGGTGATCACGAGCTGCGAGGAGGACCCGATGTGCAGGCACACCACGGTCTCGGTCTCCTCGCAGGCGGCCCAGAACGGGTCCCAGTGAGGGTTGTGGAACGACGGGTAGCCGAGCTTCTCCGGGTTCTCCGAGAACGTCACCGCGTGGCAGCCCTTGTCGGCCACCCGCCGCACCTCCTCCGCGGCCAGCGCGGGGTCCCACAGCACCGGCAGGGCCAGGGGGATGAACCGACCGGGGAACGCGCCACACCAGTCCTCGATGTGCCAGTCGTTGTAGGCCCGCAGCATGGCCAGGCCCACGTCCTTGTCCTCGGAGCGGGCGAACAGCTGGCCGCAGAACTGCGGGAAGGAGGGGAAGCACATCGAGCCGAGCACGCCGTTGGCGTTCATGTCGTCGACCCGCTTGCGGACGTCGTAGCACCCTTCGCGCATCTCGGAGAACGCGGTGGGCTCGATCCCGTACTCCTCCGGTGGCCGGCCCGACACCGCGTTCAACCCGATGTTGGGCAGCTCCTGGCCCTCGTAGAGCCAGACGTCGGAGCCGTCCTCCTTGGTGATGACCCGGGGGGCGAGCGCCTCGTAGCGCTTCGGTAGGCGGCCCGCGAACAGGTCCGGGGGCTCGACCACATGGTCGTCCACGCTCACCAGGATCAGGTCCTCCACACGCATCGTGGGCCCTCCTCGCTCGTCAGCCGTCGAGACCGAAGATCCGCACCGCGTTGCCGCAGATGATCTGGTGCTTCTCCTCCGGTGGCACGCCGGCCATCGTCTCGTTGATCACCTTGCGGGAGTACGGCCAGTCGTTGCCGTGGTGCGGGTAGTCGGTGCTCCACATCATGTTCGCCACCCCGACCTCGTGGCGGTTCCGGATGCCGTAGTCGTCCCGCACGAAGCTCGCGCTCATGTTCTCGAACCAGTAGCTCGACGGAGGCCGGCTGATCGGGAGGTCCGCCCAGGAGCGGTTGCGCCAGTACCTGTCGTCCATGGCCTCGAGGAAGTGCGGCAGCCAGCCCACCCCGATCTCGATCATCGACACGTGCAGGCCGGGGAACCGCTCGAACACCCCGGTGAAGATGAGCTGGCCGATGGTGGACGGCACACTCGAGAAGACCCCCGAGAGGCTCGCGGCCGCCTTCGCGCCTGCTCGGCCCGTGCCCTCACCGTAGAGCTGGCGCCCTCCTGCCCTGGCTGCCGCCTGCCGAGCCCGCAGGCGCGCCGCTCGGCTGATCATGAGGATGTGGATGCACACCGGCATCTCCGCCTCGACCGCCGCCGCCCAGAACCGGTCGTCGGCCTCCGAGATGCTCTCGCCACCGGCCGGCCAGCATGAGATCACCACCGTCTTCGCGCCCCGCGCCTTGGCCTTGTGCAGGTACTCCACCGCGGTGTCGATCCCCAGCGAGGGGATCTGGTACGCGCCGACCAGCCGGGCCGGGTCGGGCGCGCAGAACTCGTCGAAGAGGAAGTTGTTGTACGCGTCCACGCCGGCCAGCACGAAGGCGTCGTCCTCGTCACCGAGGAAGTGACCGATGGTGCGCTGTGGGGGGAAGAGGATCTCGACGTCGACCCCGTCGCGGGTCATGTCCTCGAGTCGCGCCGCGCCGTCGTAGCAGCCGGGGCGGGCTTCGTCGTAGGTGACCCCGGTCCAGCGGAACTGGTCGAGGGGCATGCCGGGGGTGGCCGTGAGCCCGATGGGGTCCGGGGTCGTGGCTCCGGCGAAGAGCCAGGCGTCGCCGCCGTCCGCGTCCTTCACGAGCTTGGGCGCCTTGTCCTGGTAGGCGTCGGCCAGCCAGTTCTTCCAGATGTCCGGCGGCTCCAGGATGTGGGCGTCGGCGGAGACGATCGAGTGCTGGCCCATGCGCGGAACCTCCCCGGTTGCTGACGCCCATGTCAGCAAAACCTGACACGAGCGTCAACTCTGGATGTCGACCCAGGGGGTCAACTCTGGGCGGTATCCCAGGGGGCCAGCACTGGGCGTCAGCCCGGCATCGCCAGGCCACCGTCCACGCAGAGCACCTGACCGGTGACCAGCTCCGCGTCGTCGGAGGCGAAGAACACCGCGGTGCCGGTGAGGTCTTCGGGCTGCAGCTCCCGCTTCATGGCCGTCATCATCGTGACGAAGGGCAGGAACTCCTCGGGCACGATGCGGCGGGTGGCCTCGGTCATGGTGACCCCCGGGGCGATGCAGTTGACGGTCACCCCGTACGGGCCGAGCTGGGCGGCGAGGAACTTCGTCAGCCCGATGACCCCCCACTTCGTCTGGCTGTAGGTGAACGCCCCCACCTCCTGGAACGCACCCGTGTCGGGCATCAGGTAGAGGTACGCCGCCGACGAGGACTGGTTGATGATGCGACCCTTGCCCTTCTCCACCATCACCGGCGCCGCGGCTCGGGCCATCAGCCACGCGCCGTGGAGGTTCACCCGGAACACCCGCTGGAGGTACTCGTAGCTGTTGTCGGCGTTGTCGATGTCGTAGTAGAGCGCGGCGTTGTTCACCAGGACATCGACCGTGCCGAACGCGTCGAGGGTGGCCTCGACGCAGGCGCGGGCCGAGGCTTCGTCGGCGATGTCGGTGGGGACGAAGACCGCGTCGCCCTTTCCCGCCAGCGATGCCATCGCCGAGCGACCGCGCTCCTCGTTGATCTCGGCCACCACCACCTTGGCGCCCTCGGCGAGGAAGCGCTGCGCGTACGCCAGGCCGATCCCCTGCCCGGCCCCGGTGATGATGGCGACTCGCCCGTCGAGACGTCCGGCCATGTGATGCGCTCCTCAGGACCGGTGGATGAGGTTCATGCGGGAGGTCAGCACCGGCTCACCGGCCTCGTCGCGGTAGACGTCCTCCACGACCAGGAAGGTCATGGTGCGACCCTTGCTCTCCTTCGAGTAGCAGTCGACGACCTTGCCCTCGCTGGTCAGCACGTCGCCCACCTGGATGGGCTTGTGGTACTCGAACTCCTGCTCGCCGTGGAGCACCATGCCCCCCTTGGCCATCAGCGTGCCGATGACCTCCATCATCGGGTTGGTACCCCCGGTGGGGTCAGGGGGCTGGTCCTCCGGGAACCGCCCCCAGTACTGCAGGGCCGAGAAGGCATAGGTCGGGGGCGCGGGGATGTGCTCGAAACCCGCTGCTCGGGCTGCCTCCAGGCTCTGGTAGACGGGGCTGTCGTTCTTGACCGCGTCGGCGAACTTGGCCACCGGCCCCCGCTCGACCACGACCTTCACGGCCCCGGTCGGCCGACCGATGACCTCTGACAACTCACTCATCGCGCGGTCCTCCGTGGTGGTGCGGCGCCCGCGACGTGACGCTAAGGTCTCGCCAAACGTGACGCCGACGTCAGGTTTCTCCGCATTCAAGCACACCACGATGGGGGACACGAATGGGACTGGTCGACGGGAAGGTGGCGATCGTGACGGGCGGCGGTCGAGGAGTCGGCCGCGGGGAGGCCCTGGAGCTCGCCGCCCAGGGTGCCAAGGTGGTCGTCAACGACTTCGGCGGCTCCTCCAAGGGTGAGGGCGGCGACAAGGGCCCCGCCGACGAGGTGGTCGACATCATCCGCCAGCGCGGCGGTGAGGCGGTCGCCAACTACGGCGACGTGAGCGACTGGTCCGACGCCGAGGCGCTCGTGCAGCAGGCCGTGGACACCTTCGGAGGCCTCGACATCCTGGTCAACAACGCGGGCATCCTGCGCGACGTGTCGATCACCAAGATGACCGAGCAGGACTGGGACGCGGTGATCCGGGTCCATCTCAAGGGCACGTTCGCCATGACCCACTTCGCCTGCCTCTACTGGCAGAACGAGTCGAAGGCCGGTCGTCCGCGCCGGGCCTCCATCGTGAACACAGTGTCGTCGGCCGGGCTGCAGGGCAACCCCGGTCAGGCCAACTACGGCGCGGCCAAGGCCGGCATCGCCGCGCTCACGGTCATCACCGCCCTGGAGGGCAAGCGCTACGGCGTGCGGGCCAACGCCATCGCCCCCGGTGGCGCCACCCGCATGGTGCACGAGGCCATGCCCCAGATCCCCATCGTGGAAGCCGACCAGGTCGGTCCCGATGACGAGTTCCAGCGGCTGAACCCCGGGAACTCCGCGCCGATGGTGGTGTGGCTGGCCTCCGACGAATCCCAGCACATCTCGGGGCAGGTGTTCCGGGCCGTGGGCGACGAGATCACCCACTACGTCGGCTGGACCCTCGGCCGCTCCGTGAAGGCGGGCAAGGAACCCCAGAAGTGGGACCCGGCCAAGATCGGCGACGCCGTGGCCTCCGGCATCTTCGGCTACCGGCCCGGCGGCCTCGCCATGGGTGGGGGCTGAGCCCGCCACCCACGCTGGCGCGCCAGCACGGGCTCCGGTAGGACGGTGCGCATGGCCGACTACGAGACGCTGATCTACGAGGTGCGAGACGGTGTCGGTTGGGTGACACTCAACCGGCCGGAGGTCCACAACGCCTTCAACGTGCAGATGCAGAAGGAGCTGCGCGACCTCTGGCGATCCATGCGCCACGACGACGACGTGCGGGTCGCGGTGCTGACCGGCGCGGGCGACAAGGCGTTCTGCACCGGGATCGACCGCACCGAGACCATGGGCACCCCCGAACGCCAGGGCGCGCAACCCGACGGCGAGGCCAAGACCGTCGGCTCGGGATCCACTCCGTTCCACTTCGACGATCCCGGCGACTACGTCGGCCCCAAGAGCAACGACCTGTGGAAGCCGGTGATCGCCGCGGTGAACGGCATGGCCTGCGGGGGCGCCTTCTACATGCTCGGCGAGGTCGAGTTCATCATCGCCGCGGAACACGCCACGTTCTTCGACCCCCACGTCACCTACGGCATGACCGCCGCGTTCGAGCCGATCCACATGCTGCAGAAGATGCCCTTCCACGAGATCATGCGGGTCTCCCTGCTGGGGAACCACGAGCGGATGTCCGCCCAGCGGGCCCACCAGATCGGCCTGGTCTCCGAGGTCGTACCCGGGTCCGAGCTGCGCGACGCCGCCGCCTGGTGCGCGAACGCCATCGCCTCCGCGCCACCGCTGGCCATCGAGGGCACGGTACGGGCCATCTGGTCCGGGCTGGAGCACTCCCGCAGCCAGGCGCTCGGCCTCGGGTACGCCTACGTCGGCCTCGGCACCAACGCGGAGTCGCTCCGCCAGGGCCAGGAGCTGTTCGCGTCGGGGAAGCGGATCGAGTGGCGGCTGCGCTGACCCGCCCCTCAGGTCGAGGGGTGGAAGAACCCCCGGTGCGCGACCCGGGCCAGCGTGGCAGCCAGCTCGTCGTCGCCGAACGGCAGGTCGCGGGAGGTCACGAAGTACGTCGAGCGCTCAACCATCGCCAGCAGAGCGGCACCGGCCAGCTCGACATCCGCACCGTCGCCGCGCGCGTCGCGCAACCGGGCGACCAGCGAGCCGGTGATCCCGCTGAAGGCCTTCGCGCCCAACCGAGCGAGGTCACGGCTCGAGACCTGGTCCTCCATCCAGGCCCGGATCACCACCCCGTACCGGCGGTAGGTGGCGATGAACGCCGACAGCCACTCCCGAAGGGCCTCGACCCCTTCCTCGCCGGGGGGCACGGGACCGAGCGACGAGGCCAGCTCGGTCATCTCGTCCGCGCACTGCACGGCCAGGGCACGGAAGAGGTCCTCCTTGTTGGAGAAGTACAGGTAGAAGGTGCCGTGCGAGACGTCGGCCACCCGCACCACGTCGTCCACCCTCGCCGCGTGGTAGCCCTTCTCCGCCAGCACCTGCATGCCCGCGGCGAGCAGGGCGGCCATCGTGCGCCGGCCCTGGCTGCGCAGCTCCCGGCCCGCGGTGGGCGAGCCGGGCGGGTCACCACGGCGGCGACCTGTGCTCGCGGCATCCGGCTTGCGGCTTCCCGCCACGACCACCTCCTGCAACGACGCCCGGTGGGATGCTCGGGCCCGTCGTAGACGAGGCAGCCGAACGATTCGGCGATCGTACCGCCTACGTCAGCGCGGGCGGTGAGCCCATCAGCTACATCGAGTTCCGCCATCGCACCCTTCGGGCCGCGTGGTGGCTGCGGGAGCAGGGGGTGCGGGCCGGTGACGTGGTGGCGCTCGTGCTCCCGGCGACGGTCGAGTACCTGGCGCTCTACGTGGGCGCGGCCCGCCTCGGGGCCGTGACCGCCGGGGTCAACTGGCGGCTGACCCCTCACGAGCAGGCGGTCCTGCTCGAGCTCGTCGAGCCGGCCCTCACCGTGCGCCCCGGCGATGTCCCTGACCTGAGCGCCGGCTCCCCGCGACCCTCGCTCGCGGTGCGCGCCGGCGGGAGCCCCGTGGCCATCGTGTTCACCTCCGGCACCACCGGCCGGCCCAAAGCCGCGGTCTTCGACACCCGCCAGCTCGAGGCCATCACCGCCATCGACACCGGTGGCCGGTGGGGCGGGGGTGGTGGTCAGCTCGCCGGCACGTCGTTCGCCTCGCTGGGCCCGATGACCAAGCTGCCGGGCAACCTCATGCGGGGCGGCACCACCTACCTGATCGACCGCTGGCAGGCCCGCCTGGCCCTCGAGCTCACTGAGCGCCACCGCCTCACGACCGTGGCCGGCATCCCCACCCAGGTGGCCCTCATGCTCGCCGATCCGGACTTCGAGGGCTTCGACCTGTCGTCGGTGCGGGCCATCGTGATGGGCGGCGGCCCGGCCACGCCGGCGCTGGTGCGCGAGGCACGAACGCGCTTCCGCGCCCCGGTGGCCATCCGCTACTCTTGCACGGAGGCCGGCATCGGGCTCGGCACCGCCTTCGACGCCCCCGCCGAAGATGCGGAGCTCAGCGTCGGCCGGCCACATCCCGGCGTCGAGCTGGCGATCCTCGACCGCGACCTCCGACCCGTGGGCCCGGGCGAGATCGGCGAGGTCTGCCTGCGATCGCCGGCCTCGATGAGCGGCTACTGGCACGATCCGGAGGCCACCGCGGCGGCGTTCACCCCGGACGGATTCGTCCGCACCGGCGACCTCGGCCGGGTCGACGAGCAGGGCCGCCTCCGCCTGGCCGGCCGGCGCAAGGAGATGTACGTGCGAGGGGGCTACAACGTCTATCCGGTCGAGGTGGAGGCGGTGCTGGCCGAGCACCCGGCGGTGGCCGAGGTGGCCATCGTGGCCCGCCCCGACCCGGTCATGGGCGAGATCGGGGTGGCGGCCGTCGTGGCCCGGGCCGGGTCACCCCTGCCGACCCTGGACGAGCTGCGGACCTTCGCCCGTGACCGGCTGGCCCACCACAAGCTGCCCGAGCGGCTGGTGCTGCTCGACGCGCTGCCACTCACGCCCGCCGAGAAGGTCGACCGGCGGGCACTCGCCGATCTCGTCGCCGGGCTGGAGGGCCGCGCGGACGATGGGCGCTAGCGGGCCTTCCAGGCCCAGCCCAGGAACGGGCTCGTCGTCGCCTTGACCGGGATGCCACCGGGGATCGTCGCGCCCGACATCCCGTAGACGTTGTTGGCGAACACCACCGCCGAGCGGTTGCGCACCACGAACACGAAGTTCAGGTTCTCGGCCATGCGCTGCTGGATGACCTTCCACTGGGCGATCCGCTCCTCCTGGGAGCTGGTCCGCTGGATCGCGTCGAGCGCGGCCTGGATCTGCGGGTCGACCATCCGGGTGAAGTTCAGCGCGAGCTGCCCGAGGGGCTTGGCCGTCTCGGTGGAGATGAACACCGAGTCGATGGGTGGCTCGCCGAAGGTGATGAAGCCGGTCGCCTCGAAGTTTCCTGTCAGCGCGTTGACGATCAGCGTCGCCTGGTCGACCAGGTTCAGCTCGATCTGCACCCCGAACGCCGCGGCCTGCGCCTGCGCCGCTTCACCGATCGTCCTGAACTGGGGCGTGCCGGGGAGCGTGAGCGTGAACGACAGCGGCCGGCCGGTCTTCTGCTTGTACTGGTCGTGCAGCTCCTGCGCCTTGGCCGGGTCGTAGGTGGGATACGAGGTGTTCGCGTAGTACGGCGAGCTGGGGCTGAAGAGGCTGTCCGACGGTGGGAACAGGCCGTGGTACTGGGTCTGCGAGATGTTCCTGGTGTCGAGGCCGGTCACCACGATCTGGCGGGCGAGTGGGTCGTCGAAAGGCGGCTTCGCGGTGTTGAGGCCCACGAACTGGGTCTGGTCCTCAGCGTTGGCGTTCGACAGGAGCTGGACCCGTCCGGCTTCCGCCTTCTCCAGGAACTCCTGGATCGGGTCGGGCTCGAAGGTGTTGAACGCCTCCACGGATCCCGACTCGAGCGCCGCCCCCCGGGCCGTGGGGTCGGCCAGGATGCTGAACTCGATGCCGTCGAGGTACGGCAGCTGGGTACCCGACTCGTCCTTCTGCCAGTAGTTGGGGTTGCGGGTCACGGTCAGCTTGCTGTCCTGCAACCAGCTCTGGAACACGAACGGGCCGGTGCCGATCGGCTGCTGGGCCGGGGCGGCGGAGTTGATCTGTGCCGGTGCGGCCATCACCCCGGCCTGGGTGGTGAGCGAGTTGGGGAAGGTGGACCAGGGCCGCTTGGTGTTCACCCGGACGGTCAGGTCGTCGACCACCTCCACCGTCGAGAGGAACCCGCTGATCGCCGCACCGAGCAGGACCGACGACGCCGCCCGCTCAAGGTTCAGGCGCACCGCGTTGGCGTCGAACTTCTCGCCGTTGTGGAACACGATGCCGGGCCGCAGCTTGATGGTCCACACCGTGAAGTCGGCGTTGGGCTCGATCGACTCCGCGAGATTGGGCCTCGGGTTGCCGTCGGCGTCGAGCTCCGCCAGACGGTCGAAGATCGCCCGGCTCACGATGGTGCCGGCACCTGCCCACTGGCTGTTGGCCGGGTCCCAGCCGGTAGAGGTCTCGGCATCGAGGCCGAACTTCAACGTCCCACCCGTCTGCGGCGGGGTGGGCGGCGTCTTGGTCAACGCCGTCTCCGGGATCGTGCGGTCGGAGGTGGAGCCCTCCGATCCGCCACCGCCACAGGCGGCGGCGAGCACCGTGACGGCCAGGACTGCTGCGATGGCGGAGCGACGCACACGCGTCGTGGTCGAGCTCACCGGGTCGGTTCCCCCCCCTCGGTCCGGACGTGGATGCCGAAGGCTAGGACGGTGGCGGGGACGGGACAAGAGCGCGCCGCCGGGCGAGCACCGCCAGGCAGCGGTCGCTGCCGACGAGCACCAGGGCCACGGCCAGGAG
>NZ_DAIUCK010000063.1:0-19074 GCF_036846205.1 Rhabdothermincola sp.
GGCTGGCCGCGCTGCGGTGGAAGAATCAGTTCAACGAGAACGCCAAGGTCCCGGCCTTCTGGAACCAGCTCCCCGAGCTGTGCCACAACGAGCTGTGCGGGTGGGGCCAACACGGCGACGTCACTCGCCAGGTCTTCCGGCTGATCGAGCTCCGGCACGACTACGAGCACCCGCAGGTGATGCGCCGCTTTGATCTGGTCAACGAGTTCGTGGAGGAAGTCGTGGCTGCGATCGAGGTGGTGGAGGCCCGAGGTGAGGGCGCGCTCGCGCAGCTCCTGGACCTCGTCCTCATCGGGGACTTCGTCAGCCTGCATCTCGCCGCCCTCGCCGACGTCGACCCCGGCCCGGTGCCCGTACTGGACCTGATCAAGGAACGCCTCGCGGACCGCGGCTGACGCCGCTCGAGCGTCGGGCCGGCACGACGGCGCGGCACGACTACACTCCGTTTCCCGGGCTGTCGTGATCGGTGTCAGAAGACCCCAGCCCGTGGAGAGTCACGGTTCCGTCCGCCGGCGTGGTCATGGCGGGCGCGATCTCGTGCTCGCCTCGCGTTCGACTCGAGCCCGGGAGACCCCATGACCATCACCACCGCGTTCACCGACGCCAAGGACTTCCGCGTCGCCGATCTGGCCCTGGCCGCGTTCGGTCGGAAGGAGATCCAGCTGGCCGAGCACGAGATGCCCGGTCTCATGGCGTTGCGAGCCGAGTACGCCGACGCCCAGCCACTGCGCGGCGCTCGCATCACGGGGTCGCTGCACATGACCGTGCAGACCGCGGTGCTCATCGAGACCCTCACCGCACTCGGGGCGCAGGTCCGCTGGGCGAGCTGCAACATCTTCTCGACGCAGGACCATGCGGCGGCCGCGGTCGTGGTCGGGCCCGACGGCACGCCCGACGACCCGAGAGGGGTCCCGGTGTATGCCTGGAAGGGTGAGACCCTCGAGGAGTACTGGTGGTGCACCGAGCAGGCCTTGCGCTGGCCGGCCGGTGACGACGGCGCGCCGGGGGGACCGAACATGATCCTCGACGACGGTGGGGACGCCACCTTACTGGTGCACAAGGGCGTCGAGTTCGAGCGGGCGGGCAAGGTCCCCGAGCCCTCCGACGACGACAGCGAGGAGTGGGCGGTGGTCCTCGGACTCCTCCGTCGCACGTTGGCGGAGGACCCGCAGCTCTGGCACCGGATCGCGGCGGGCATCAAGGGCGTCACCGAAGAGACGACCACCGGTGTCCACCGTCTCTACCAGATGCAGGAGCTCAACCAGCTCTTGTTCCCCGCGATCAACGTCAACGACTCGGTCACCAAGTCGAAGTTCGACAACCTCTACGGGTGCCGCCACTCGCTGATCGACGGCATCAATCGGGCCACCGACGTCATGATCGGCGGGAAGGTGGCGGTGGTCTGCGGCTACGGGGACGTCGGCAAGGGCTGCGCGGCCTCGCTACGCGGCCAGGGGGCTCGGGTGATCGTGACGGAGGTCGACCCGATCTGCGCCCTGCAGGCCGCCATGGAGGGCTATCAGGTCACGCGCCTCGAGGAGGTTCTCGACGAAGCTGACATCTTCATCACCGCAACCGGTTGCAAGGATGTGATCACCGCCGAGCACATGGCTCGGATGAAGCACCAGGCGATCGTCGGGAACATCGGCCACTTCGACAACGAGATCGACATGGCTGGGCTGAAGCGCCTGTCCGACGTACGGCGGGTCAACATCAAGCCGCAGGTGGACGAGTACGTGTTCCCCGACGGTCACTCGGTGATCATCCTGGCCGAGGGACGGCTGCTGAACCTGGGGTGCGCGACCGGGCACCCGAGCTTCGTGATGTCCAACAGCTTCTCGAACCAGGTCATCGCCCAGATCGAGCTGTACACCCACACGGACTTCTACGAGCGCAAGGTGTACACGCTGCCCAAGCACCTCGACGAGAAGGTCGCCCGGCTGCACCTGGACGCCCTCGGCGTGAAGCTCACGACGCTCACCGAAGAACAGGCCGCCTACCTCGGCGTGGCGCCCGAGGGCCCGTTCAAGCCCGATCACTACCGTTACTGACCATCGGGCCGGTCGCCCGGCTCACGACCAGGGAGGACCACGATGGAGGAGCTGCGGGGCAAGGTCGCGGTGGTGACCGGCGCGGCGTCGGGGATCGGGCTGGGGTTGGCGAAGCGCTTCGGGGCCGAGGGCATGAAGCTGGTCCTCGCGGATGTCGATGAGCCCGGCATGCGAGCCGCCGCGGACGAGCTGCGGTCCGCCGGTGCGGAGGTGATCGGGGTGCGCACGGACGTCTCCGATGGCGGCGACGTCGAGGCGCTGCTGGATACCGCCCTCGAGGCCTTCGGTGCCGTCCACCTGGTCTGCAACAACGCCGGGGTCGGCATCGGGGGCCAGATCACGGGCCTCGACGTGAAGGACTGGGAGTGGGCGCTGGGGGTGAACCTCTGGGGTGTCATCCACGGCATGCGGGTCTTCCTCCCCGTGCTGCTCGAGCAGGACGAGGGGCACATCGTCAACACCGCGTCGGTCGCCGGGCTCTTTGCCACCCCCTTCATGGCGCCCTACTGCGCGACGAAGTACGCGGTCGTGGCGATCTCGGAGTGCGCCTACCACGAGCTGGCGATGCAGGGATCGCAGGTGGGCATCTCGGTGCTGTGCCCCGCGTGGGTCCGCACCAACATCGCCGATTCGGAGCGCAGCCGCCCCGCGCACCTGCAGGTCGAGCGACCCGCCGACGGGCCGGGGGCGCCAGATTTACGCGAGGTCCTGCGGGAGGTGATCGCGACCGGCAAGGACCCGAGCGAGGTGGCCCAGATGGTCACCGATGCGGTGCGCAGCAAGCGGTTCTACGTCGTGACCCACCCTGAGAGCCTCGCCGCGGTCGAAGCTCGCATGCGGGCGATCCTCGACGGCGGTGTGCCGCCTCTGTTGATGCCCTGACCGAAGACCTTCGCTCACCGCCCTCCACGGCGAACCTGACGCGGGGCGCGCCCGACGGCCGTCCGGGTCGCCGTGGAAGCGATCGAGCAGGGCGTGGACCGCGGGGAAGGTGTCCCACTCCCGCCGTAAGGTCCGGCCGTGCTCTCGTTGCTGCTGCCACCGACCTGCGGGGTGTGCCGGTCGCCCGGTCCGTCGCCGTGCTCCCGCTGTGCGTCCGAGCTCCTCCCGGCGGCCGAGGCGCCGGCGCCTGCCGGCCTCGAGTCGTGCCGGGCGCTGATCGCCTACGAGGGCACGGGGCGCCTGCTTGTCACCGCGCTCAAGTACCGCAACCACCGCGACGTGCTGGATCGCATCGCCGGGCCGCTGGCGATGCTCGCTGATCCGTCGGCGGTCGACGTGGTGACCTGGGCTCCCACCACGGAGAGCAGGCGCAGGGATCGGGGCTTCGATCAGGCGCGGCTGCTCGCCGGGGCGGTGGCTTCGGCGTTGCGACGGCCGTGCCGCCGGCTGCTCGACCGGCTCCCGGGGCATCCACAGACCGGCAAGGGCGTGCTCGAGCGGCTCAGAGGGCCGTCGTTCACGGCTCGGTCGGTGGTCGGGCTGCGGGTCCTCGTGGTCGACGACGTGGTGACAACGGGGAGCACGCTGTCCCGGGCCGCCGCGGCGTTGCAGCGTGAGGGCGCCACGGCGGTCCACGGGCTCGCGCTGGCTCGTACCGCGCGAACCGGGTCCGCTGCCGTCGAGCGGGCGGGACGGGTGTCCAGGAGGCCTGGGCGCGCTCAAGTGTGGCCGGCGAGCGGCCGAAGAAGTGGGTGAATGACAACGTGGTGATCTTCCACAACGAGGCGGATGATGCAGCCCACCCAGGTTCAGGTCGAGCGGTCACTCGAGGCGCTGCGGGGCGGGTACACCGAAGCGCCCGCGCCGGTTGCGGCCGATCCCGAGCGGCGGATCGAGGACGTCCCCGCTGCGGTGTTCGAGGTTCTCGCCGAGTCCCCGCCGGTCCGGGTCGATCGCCTGGAGCAGGCCCGTCAGAGGTTGGAGGCCGGCGAGCAGCCCACGGCTGACGACCTGGCCCGGCGCATGGTCGGGCGGCTGGTGTGCGACCGCCTGCGCTGAGGAGTCGCCGCAGCGGGTCGGACACGGATCGGTAGGGTCGGGCCATCCTCGCCGGGATCAGATCGAAGTGGCACGACCGTGCCATGCGGGTGCTCGTGCTGGACGAGTCGCCGCTGTTCAGGCGGCAGCTCATCGTCGCGCTCGAGCGGCATCCCGACATCGAGGTGATCGGCGAGGCGGCGGACGCTGACACCGGCCTGCGTCGCACGGCCGAGCTGATCCCTGACGTCGCCGTGCTCACCATGCGTCTCCCCCCGATAGGAGGCAGGCGGGCCGCGGTCTCCCTGCGGGAGGTGGCTCCCGTGGTGGAGGTGCTGATCGTCGTCGGGCCCGACGACGGCCCGGAGTTGGCGCGGTTGGCCCGGGCCGGGGTCACCGGCTTCGTCCCCTGGGAGGCCGCGACCGCGCGATGCGCCGCCGTGGTGGAAGCGCTCGTGCGCGGGCGACCGGTCCTGACCCCTCAGGCTGCCGCTGCGGTGCTCGCCGAGTACGAGCGCCTCGACCGCCACGCCGGCTCGATCCAGGACGATCTCCCCCCGCCCACACTCGAGAGGCCCGAGCGGCAGGTGCTGGAGCGCCTGGCCGACGGAGCCTCGCTCATCGGGGCGAGCGACGCCCTGGCCGTGGGCGCGCCGACTGCTGCCAACCTGGTGCGGAATGCACTGGTGAAGCTCCAACACCATGCCAGGGCCGAGGCGGTCCTGCATGCAATGCACGTACCCTCGACCGACAGCGGTTGACGCCCCGGCTGCCGGACCCGGCACCCACCGGTAGACTCGGTCGTCTCATGGGCGTATTCGACAAGCTCTTGCGGGCCGGCGAGGGCAGGAAGCTGCGGGCCCTGCAGGCGCTGGTGCCCGACATCAACGCGCTGGAACCCGAGCTCCGGGCGCTCTCTGACGCGGAGCTGCGGGCCAAGACGGACGAGTTCCGTCTGCGTCTCGACAACGGCGCGGATCTCGACGACCTGCTCATCGAGGCGTTCGCGGTGGTGCGCGAGGCCGCGACCCGGGTGATCGGCCAACGGCACTACGACGTTCAGCTGATGGGCGGCGCGGCGTTGCACTTCGGCTGGGTGGCGGAGATGAAGACCGGCGAGGGCAAAACCCTGGTCTCCACCCTCCCTGTCTACCTGAATGCGCTCAACCGTAGGGGAGTCCACGTCATTACGGTGAACGACTACCTCGCCACCCGCGACTCGGAGTGGATGGGCCAGGTGCACCGCTTTCTCGGGCTCAGCGTCGGGTTGATCATCCCGGGTCAGTACGACGCCGACCACAAGCGCGCCCAGTACGCGTGCGACATCACCTACGGCACCAACAACGAGTTCGGCTTCGACTACCTCCGGGACAACATGGCCATGACCCGAGCCGACCAGGTGCAGCGAGGGCACGTCTACGCCATCGTCGACGAGGTCGACTCCATCCTGATCGACGAGGCTCGCACTCCGCTGATCATCTCCGGCCGGGTGGCCGATGCCGCCAAGCTCTACTACCAGTTCGCGAGCATCGTCCGCGGCCTCAAGCGCGACGTGCACTACGAGGTCGACGAGGAGAAGCGCACGGTCGCGCCGACTGACGAGGGCGTGGAGGCGGTCGAGAAGGCCCTCGGCGTCGAGAACATGTACGACGGGATCTCGCAGAACCTCGTCCACCAGCTCCAAGCGGCGCTCAAGGCCAAGGAGCTGTTCAAGCGTGACAAGGACTACGTGGTCCAGCACGGCGAGGTGAAGATCGTCGATGAGTTCACCGGCCGCATCCTGGAGGGGCGTCGCTGGTCCGAGGGTCTCCACCAGGCCATCGAGGCCAAAGAAGGGGTGAGGATCAAGGAGGAGAACCAGACCCTGGCGACGGTCACTCTCCAGAACTACTTCCGCATGTACGAGAAGCTCGCCGGCATGACGGGCACCGCGCAGAGCGACGCCGCGGAGCTCGCCAACACCTACGAGCTGCAGGTCGTGCCCATCCCCACCCACCGGCCGATGATCCGCATCGACCAACCCGATCTCATCTACAAGACCGAGGACGCGAAGTTCGCCGCGGTGGTCGAGGACATCGTCGAGCGCCACGAGATCGGCCAACCCGTGCTGGTGGGCACGATCTCGGTGGAGAAGTCCGAGAAGCTCTCCCGCCTGCTGGCCAAGCGCGGGGTCCCCCACGAGGTGCTCAACGCCAAGCAGCACTTCCGGGAGGCGGAGATCATCGCCCAGGCCGGCCGCCTCCACGCGGTGACGGTGGCTACCAACATGGCGGGCCGCGGCGTCGACATCCTCCTCGGCGGCAACCCGGAGGGCCTGGCGAAGCGTGACGTCGTGGCCGAAGGTCTCGACCCCGAGTCCGAGGAGGGTCGGGCCCGGATCCAGGAGCTCACGGCCAAGTACGAGCCGGAGTGCAAGGCCGAGGGTGATCAGGTCCGTGAGCTCGGCGGCCTGTACGTGCTCGGTACCGAGCGGCACGAGAGCCGCCGGATCGACAACCAGCTCCGGGGCCGGTCCGGCCGCCAGGGGGACCCGGGCGAGAGCCGCTTCTACCTCTCCCTCGAGGACGACCTGATGCGCCTGTTCGCCACCGGGGCCATGGCCTGGGTGATGGGCAAGGCCCTGCCCGACGACGTTCCCATCGAGGCGAAGATGGTCACGAAGGCCATCGAGCGGGCGCAGAACACCGTCGAGCAGCGCAACGCCGAGATCCGCAAGAACGTCCTCAAGTACGACGAGGTGATGAACGAGCAGCGCAAGGTCATCTACAAACGCCGCGACCAGATCCTCGACGCGGCCGATCTGCGCGACGAAGCCCTCGAGTACCTGGCGGAGGCTGTTGAGGGCATCATCGGCACCTACTGCGTGAGCGACTACGTCGAAGAGTGGGATCTCGACGGTCTCATCCCCGAGGTCGCCACGTTCTGGCCGACGAAGGTGACGGCCGAGGAGCTGCGCCAGCTCGCCACCACCGACGACCTCTACGAGCGGTTGATGGGCGAGGCGCTCGCCTGCTACGAGGCTCGTGAGGCCGAGCTCGGGGTGGAGACCATGCGGGAGGTCGAGCGCCAGGTGATGCTGCGCATCATCGACCAGCGCTGGCGTGAGCATCTCTACGAGATGGACTACCTGCAGGAGGGCATCAACCTGCGGGCGATGGGTCAGAAGGACCCGCTGGTCGAGTGGCAGCGTGAGGGCTTCGAGATGTTCGGGGCGATGATGCAGTCGATCGCGCAGGACTTCGTGAAGTACGTGATGCACGCACAGGTCTCGGTGGCGCAGCAACCGCAGGCCGAGCCCGCGGTGCGCGACGTGCAGTACAGCGCGCCGTCGGATCCTTCCGAAGCGGGGAACAACCTGGCGGCCGCGGCCCGGGCTCAGGCGCTCGCCGAAGGCGGGGAGCCACCGCCGGAGGCAGTCCAGGAGGTCACCCAGCAGCCCGTCGTCAAGAGCGAGTGGGACAAGACCCCGCGCAACGCGCCGTGCCCGTGCGGTTCGGGCAAGAAGTTCAAGCTGTGCCACGGCCGCTGAGCGGCCAGGTCAGGTGAGCCCGATGAAGGATTTCAGCGACGATCTCGCGTCCCTCCGCCGGCGGCTGGAGCAGGCACACGGCTACCTGCGGATCGACGAGCTCGAGCGCGTCCGGCCCCAGCTCGAGACCGAGGCGTCCCGACCAGACCTCTGGGACGATCCCGAGACGGCCCGCAAGGTCACCAGCGAGCTCGCGGCCGTCACCGACGACCTCGACCTCTACGAAGGGTTGCGCAGGCGGCTGGACGACGCCGAGACGCTCTTCGAGCTGGGGCGGGAGGAGGGAGACGACTCGGTCGAGCCCGAGATCGCCGCGGCGATCGCCGATCTGGCGAGCCGGTTGGACGAGCTCGAGCTCCGGGCGCTGTTCACCGGTGAGTACGACGAGCGCGACGCGGTGTGCGAGGTCCATTCCGGCGCCGGGGGGACCGATTCGCAGGACTGGGCCGAGATGCTGTTGCGCATGTACCTGCGGTGGGCTGAGAAGCGCGGCTTCACGGTCGAGCTCGATGAGGTGCAGGCCGGGCAGGAAGCGGGCATCACCTCGGCCACCTTCATCGTGCACGGGCGCTATGCCTATGGCCTCATGCGCTCGGAGCGCGGTGTGCACCGTCTGGTGCGCATCTCGCCGTTCGATGCCAATGCTCGGCGCCACACGGCGTTCGCCTCGGTGGCGGTGATCCCGTTCATGGAGGAACAAGACACCGAGATCGAGATCGACGACAAGGATCTCCGTATCGACACCTACCGTTCGTCGGGAGCCGGCGGCCAGCACGTGAACGTGACCGACTCGGCCGTACGGATCACCCACCTGCCCACCGGCATCGTGACCTCGTGCCAGAACGAGCGCAGCCAGCACCAGAACAAAGAGCGGGCCATGCAGATCCTGAAGGCCAAGCTCGCCGATCTGCAGCGGGCGGAGCGGGAGGCCGAGCTGGCCGCGCTCTCAGGCGAGCAGAAGAAGGTCGAGTGGGGGAGCCAGATCCGCTCGTACGTGCTGCACCCGTACCAACAGGTGAAGGATCTCCGGTCGGGCTTCGAGGTCGGCAACGTGGAGGGGGTGCTCGACGGCGACCTCGACGGGCTGATGGAGGCCTACCTTCGTTGGGAGCGCTCCGCCGCGGAGCCTGCCGGCGAGTAGGGGGAGCTCGGGGCGCCGGTCGGGCTCGGCTCCGGCCGGACGACCAGCCCAGCCGGGGGCTGTCACCACCGGGGGTCCGGGCGCGTCTACGCTGGCGGGCCGGTGCTCGCCAGGGCGGAGGGTGCGCCAGTCCACTCCAGAGCCCGCTGTAACGTGATCGCAACATGATCAGACTCGAGCACGTCACCAAGACCTACAAGGGCAACGTCGTCGCACTGCGCGACGCCACCCTCGAGATCCAGAAGGGCGAGTTCGTCTTCCTGGTGGGCGCCTCCGGCTCGGGCAAGTCGACCTTCATCCGCCTGCTCAACCGGGAGGAGATCCCCGAATCGGGTCGCATCTACGTCGCCGGCAAGGACATCGGGGACCTGTCCCAGTGGAAGGTCCCCTTCCTCCGCCGCAACATCGGCTGCGTGTTCCAGGACTTCAAGCTCCTGTCGAACAAGACCGTCTTCGAGAACGTGGCGTTCGCGCTGGAGGTGATCGGCCGCCCCCGCAACGTCATCCGCACGCAGGTGCCAGCGATCCTCGAGCTGGTCGGGTTGGGCGACAAGGCGTCCCGGTTCCCCCACGAGCTGTCCGGCGGTGAGCAGCAGCGGGTGTCGATCGCCCGGGCGTTCGTCAACCGCCCCCTGGTCCTGTTGGCCGACGAGCCCACCGGCAACCTCGACCCGGCGACCTCGGTCGGCATCATGCGCCTGCTCGATCGCATCAACAAGACCGGCACCACGGTGGTTATGGCCACCCACGACCGAGGCATCGTCGACACGATGCGCCGCCGGGTCATCGAGCTCGACCGAGGTTCGATCGTCCGCGACCAGGTGCGCGGCGTCTACGAGTAGGAACCCATGGCCATCAAGCTCGATTACGTCGTCCGCGAGACGGGCAGCAACCTCGCCCGGAACATCACGATCACCATCGCCTCGATCCTGACCGTGATGGTCTCGCTGTTCCTGGTCGGGTTCTCCCTCATGGTCAGTCAGGGTGTCCGCAACGCCACCGAGCGTTGGCAGGAGGGCGTCGAGTTCGTGGTGTTCATGCACGCCGACGCCACACCGGAACAGATCGCATCCGTACAGGCCGACCTCGAAAGCAGCCCCGAGGTGCAGAAGGTCTCCTTCGTGGACAAGAACGCGGCCTATGACGAGTTCAAGCGGCTGTTCTCCGATTCTCCCGAGCTGGTCGACAGCGTCACGCCCGAGATCCTGCCGTCGTCGTTCCGGGTCGAGCCGGTCACGAAAGACGCCGACGTGGTCCAGGCCCTGGGCAACCAGTTCCAGCAGCGGCCGGGCGTGCTCAAGGTGGTGTTCGCGAGCGACACGATCCGGCTCATCCAGCAGCTCTCGAGTCGCCTGACCATCGGCATGGCGATCGTGGCGTTCATCCTGCTCGGGGCCGCGCTCCTGCTCATCCTCAACACCATCCGCATGGCGATGTTCGCTCGACGGCGCGAGATCGAGGTGCAGAAGCTCGTAGGGGCCACCAACTGGTTCATCCGGGTCCCGTTCATGGTGGAGGGTCTCGTCCAAGGGGTCGCCGGTGCCGCCATGGCCATCATCATGCTCGTGCTCTTCCGGCCCTTCTTCGAAAGCTGGCTGCCTGAGGACCAGTTCCCGCTGTTCAGTGCGCTGACGACGAGCAACGTCGAGGCGTTCTGGATCTACGTGATCATCGGCGCGGTCGGTTGCCTCATCGGTACCATCGGCGCCGGTGTGGCGGTCACCCGTTTCCTCGACGTCTGAGACTGAGGCGGCCGCCGTGCGAGGCACCCGACTGGTCGCCGCCCTCCTACTCCTGGCAGCCCTGGCGGTCGGCGACGTGGGGGCGGTGCACGCGCAGGACCAGTCGCAGGTGCACGGCGAGTACGAAGAGGTGCTCGCGGAGGAGGCCAAGGCCCGCAATGACTACGAGGCCGCGGTGCTCCGGCAGTTCGCCCTCGCCGAGCAGGTCCGGGCCCTCGACGCGGACATCGCCTCGATGCAGTCCGGGTTGCAGATGGCCCAGGAGGCGCTGGCCGCAGCCGAGGCCCGCGCCCTGGAAACCCGAGCCCGGCTGGAGGCGACGGAGCGCCGGTTGGCGGAGGAGAAGCGCCGTTTCCAGGCCCAGGCCGTGGCCGCGTACATCGACGGTGGGTCCGCACCCTACGCCAGCTTGTCGGCGGCGTTGAGGAGCGAGGAAGGCCTCGACGCGCTCGCCAAGGGCCAGGTCTACGCCTCGGCGGTCGTCATCGATCGCAAGCAGCTCGTGGAGCGGTTCACGAGCCTGCGTGAGGAGGTCGACCGGCTGAGCGACGAAGCCGAGCAGCATCGCCTCGAGGCGAAGGCGGCCCGCGACGACGTGGCCGACCGCGTCGCCCAGCTCGAGCGACAGCGCCAGGAGCGTGTGGACGCACAAGCCCAGGCCGAGGCGGCCGCAGCGGAGGCGCAGCGACTCTCCGGCGAACTGGAGCTCAAGCGGAGGATGTACGAGCTGCGGTACGCCGAGCTGGCGACCCAGTCGGACTCGATCCGCGACCTGCTGGCTCGCCGCCAGCAGGACCAGATCCCTGCGCTCAGCACCTTCGGCATCTTCCTCAACCCGGTGAAGGGAGGCCGGGTGGTGTCCGGCTACGGCATGCGGATGCACCCGGTGCTCGGGGTGGAACGAATGCACACTGGCCTCGATATCGACGGCGCGCAAGGGGAGCCGATGAGGGCATCCGCCGACGGCGTGGTGGTGCTGGCGGAGGAGCGGGGTGGTTACGGGCTCACGGTGGTGATCGACCACGGCAACCAGCTCGCCACCCTGTACGGGCACATGAGCTCCCTCGATGTGAAGGTGGGCGACGTCGTGGCCCGTGGTGACGTCATCGGTGCGGTCGGCAGCACCGGCCTCTCGACGGGCCCGCACTGCCACTGGGAGGTGCGGGTGCTCGGCCTCCCCGTCGACGGGACGCCGTACCTGTCGAGGTCACCGGACTGACCTCGCTGGCGGTCGGCCTGCCGGGCAGCTCGGGTTCGTGCGAGCATCGGGCATGGACTTCGCCCAGATTCTCTACGACGTCGACGGGCCGGTGGCCACCATCACCATGAACCGGCCGGAACGGCTCAACGCCTTCACGATCACGATGCAGCAGGAGATGGTGGCCGCGCTGGACCTCGCTGACGCGGACGACGGCGTGCGAGCCGTGATCGTGACGGGTGCGGGAAAGGGGTTCTGCGCCGGCGCGGATCTCGCCGGGGGCGGCGAGACGTTCGACGCCGACGCGGTGGCGGAGGCGACGGGCGGCGCTTCTCCCACGCCGGAGGGCAATCCCTACCCCCGGGACTTCGGCGGGTTGCTCACCCTGCGGATCTTCCAGATGATCAAGCCGGTCATCGCGGCCATCAACGGAGCGGCGGTGGGCATCGGGGCGACCATGACGCTGCCCATGGACGTCCGGCTGGCGGCGGATGACGCCAAGCTCGGTTTCGTCTTCGCCGGTCGAGGCATCGTCCCGGAGGCCGCGTCGAGCTGGTTCCTGCCCCGCGTCGTGGGCATCAGCCAGGCCCTGGAGTGGACCATGACCGCCCGGGTGTTTCCCGCCGAGGAGGGGCTGCGGGGCGGCCTGATCCGCAGCCTGCACCCGAAGGACGATCTGCTGCCCGCGGCCCGCGCGCTGGCCGAGGAGATCGCCACCAACGCGGCGCCGGTGTCGGTCGCGCTGACCCGGCAGATGCTCTGGCGGATGCTCGGCGCGGACCATCCGATGGTGGCCCACCGGCTCGACTCCCGGGGCGTCTACTCGACCGGCCGCTCGATCGATGCTCGCGAAGGAGTCATGGCATTCCTGGAGAAGCGACCTGCTACCTGGACGATGCGTCCTTCGACCGACATGCCAGAGTGGTACCCGTGGTGGCACGAGCCCGAGTACGAGTGACGCCGTGAACGGCGAGCGGTCGCCCGAGCCTTCCCTGCTTCCCGCTCTCCGGCCGCCGCCACAACTCCCCGAGGTCGGCGAGGCCGTCGAGCGGGCGAGCCGGGTCGTGCTCGGGGCGGTGCTCCTCGTCGGTGACGGTGTGGCCGCGGTGCTCCGGAGCGCGACCGCCGAGCAGGCAACGGGGGCGCGCCCGCTTGGGCCGTCAGCCTGGGTCGCTGCCCGCCGGGTCGCGGTGGGGCTCGCGTTCGAGACGCAGCGCCGCGCCGCCCGGGTGGCCGACGCTTCGGCGAAGGTCGTGCTGCCCACCCTCGGGTGGCTCCTCGGGTCGCCGATCGCCGAGCCCGCCGTGCGGCGGGTCGCCGATCGACTCGATCGTGCCTACCAGGCGGGCCTGCTCGAGGAGCAGGCGGCTCGAGAGCTGGCTGGGCGCACGGGCGAGGCCACGGTGGAGATGGCGGTCCCATTCGTGTTGGGCGAGGTCGACCTCGAGCCGATCATCGACCGGGTACTGAGCGAGCTGGACCTGCCTGCCCTGGTGCAGCGGGTCATGGCGGAGCTGGACCTGGACCCGATCGTGAAGCGGGTGCTTGCCGATCTCGACCTGCCCGCCCTGGTCAACGAGGTGGTCGGCGAGCTGCAGCTGTCGAGCGTGGTGCTGGAGGCGACCGGGGGCATCACCGAGGACGTCGTCGAGCAGGTCCGCGCTCGCACCGCTTCGGCCGATGCCGTGGTGGAGCGAGTGGTGGCCAAGGTGCTCCGCCGGAGGGCCGGTGCGTCGCCGGTGGCCGCCTTCGACGATGCCGGACCATCCAGAGACGTAGGTGGAGCGCCCCGCGATGACTGACCTGGTGTCTGAGCGGCTCGGGCCGGGAACGGATCTCGACTCCCTGCAGGGTCGGCGAGCCGGGTTCGTCACCCGGGCGGCGGCGTTCCTCATCGACTTCCTGGTGGTCGTGGCCGGCTATCCCGGGATCATGTGGGGTATCGGTGTGCTCATCGGCTTGGTGCGATTCGAGCAGCCGCAGTATCCCGAGCTGCCGAACGGGCTCGAGGTGTCGATCTCTGCCGCCTGGACGTGGTGCTACTTCGCCGGGTCCTGGTACGCCGTGGGTCGTACGGTCGGCCAGGCGGTGATGGGGGTCAGGGTGGTGGGACGGCGCAGGTTCCGGGTGGGGCTCGTCCGTTCGCTCCTGCGCACCTGGGTGATGTTCCTCACCCTGTTCGTGGTCGGACCGGTGTGGCTCCTGCTCAGCGCCAGCCGCCTCGCGATCCACGATCGGGTGGCTGGCACCCAGGTGATCTACGACCGGTCACGGAAGCGGTCCGACCTCCGGGTGGGGATCGGCCCGGGGAGAACGGTGCGGCCTCAGCCGAAGTAGTCGGGCTCGTTGCCCGGCTTCCATTTGATGTTGCAGCCCAGGCTGGGATGCTGATCCTCCGGCACGGGCCGGCCGCTCAGCACCGCCTCCACCGCCGCCTCGAGGTCGGCGCCGGTCACCGGCCGGTCATTGCCTGGCCGGCTGCCGTCGAACTGGCCGCGGTAGACCAGTCGCCGATCGCCATCGAACAGGAAGAAGTCCGGGGTGCACGCGGCCCGGTACGCCTTGGCCACGGACTGGTCCTCGTCGAACAGGTAGGGGAAGTCCCAACCGGCCTGGCGGGCGAAGGTCACCATCTGCTCGGGAGCATCGTCGGGGTAGGCGTTCACGTCGTTGCTGTTGATGCCCACCACCGCGACGCCGCGGGCGATCCAGCGGCGGGTGAGCGCTCCCAGCTGCGTCGCGATGTGCTTCACGTACGGGCAGTGGTTGCTGAGGAAGATGACCAGCAGGGCCGGTGCCTCGCCGAGCTGGTCGAGCGAGACCCGCCCGCCGCCGGCGGGATCCGGCAGGTCGAAGGCCGGTGCTTCGGTGCCGAGTGGCAGCATGGTCGAGTTGACCGAGACCATGCGCCCCACTCTACGGTGCAGCTCATGGAGTGGACGCCGCTGTGCCGCTCCGAGACCGTCGAGTCGGGTGCGGTGGTCGAGATCACCGTGGACGGCCGCGAGGTGGTCCTGTGGCGAGGGCGCTCGGGGGTGATCTGCGTGATGGATGCCCGTTGTCCCCATCAGTGGTCGCCCCTCGGGGCCGAGGGTCGGGTCGAGGGGGACGAGCTGGTGTGCACGGCGCACTTCTGGCGTTTCGATCGGGAGGGCTGCGGCACCAAGGTCACGGTTCTCGGCCGACGCGATCGGAAGGCGGACATCAGGGTCCACCCCAGCCGGGAGCGCGACGGGGTGGTGGAGGTGATGGTGGGCACCGCTCAGCTCGAGGGTCCACCGCAGGCGGAGGATGGCGTGGCACGTTGAGGTGGTGTCCGACCTCGTGGACCAGCCGCTGAGCGCCGGGGGCCGAGAGCCACCGGCACCGGCACCGGAACGCATGCCGCCGTGGGTGCCCCGGGCCATCGCCTTGTTCATGGTGGGCCTCGGCAGCCTCCTGGTCGTCGAATGGCTCCTCGACCGACTCCAGACCCTGCTCCTCGACCTGTTGGTGGCCCTGTTCGTGTCGTTCGCCCTGGAGCCCGCGGTCAACTGGTTGCAGCACCGCGGCTGGCGTCGCGGGTGGGCGACCGGCGCCTCCTTCCTGGGGCTGCTGGTCTTCCTGGCCGTGTTCCTCTTCGCCATCGGGGCGGTGGTCGTCGATCAGGTCTCGCAGTTCATCGACCAGAGTGACGAGTACGCCCAGAACGTGGCCGACTTCGTCAACGACCACTTCGGGGCGAACATCTCCGTGGACCAGCTCCGCGAGGAGCTGACCCGCGAAGACGGGCCGGTCCGTGGGTTCGCCACCCGGCTGGCAGGGAACGCGCTCGGCATCGGGATGAGCGCGCTGGCCGCGCTGTTCCGGTTGCTCACGATCGGCCTGTTCACCTTCTACCTGGTGGCCGACGGGCCCAAGTTCCGGCGGTCCGTGTGCTCGTTCCTGCCACCGGCTCGTCAGCAGCGGGTCCTGGAGACCTGGGAGATCGCCATCGACAAGACCGGCGGCTACCTCTACTCGCGGGCCCTGCTGGCCGGGTTGTCCACCCTCTTCCACTGGGTCGCGTTCGAGCTGGTCGGGGTGAACTACGCCCTGGCGCTGGCGCTGTTCGTCGGCATCATCTCCCAGTTCGTGCCCACGATCGGCACCTACATCGCCGGTGCGGTGCCGGTGCTGGTGGCGTTGGCCGCTGATCCCCTCGAGGCGCTGTGGGTGCTCGGCATCGTGGTCGTGTACCAGCAGGTCGAGAACTACGTGTTCGCCCCCCGGATCACGTCCCGGACCATGCAGTTGCACCCCGCGGTGGCGTTCGGGACGGTGATCGCCGGGGCCGCGCTCTTCGGGGGTGTCGGGGCGCTGCTGGCCCTCCCGGCCGCGGCGGTGCTCCAAGCCCTGGGCAGCGCCTACATCGCCCGGCACGAGGTGATCGAGAGCAGGATGACGGCCGAACCGCGCCCCAAACGGTCCCGCGCCCGGTTCACTAGGGGGAGGCCGCGCGAAGATGGGCGCTGAGCAGACGCACGAGGAGCGACGTCGACATGGCGAACCCGGTTCTCACTCCTGAACGCTGGCAGAAGGAGCTCTCCGACGACCAGCCGGGCTGGGCTGCACCACGGGCGGCCACCGCGGCGGGCTACGCCTCCGGGGGCGTGCGGGAGCCGATGGCACCGCCCATGGCGGGGGCACCCACGATGACCGTCGGCGGCACCCTGACCGCGACCGGCGTGCTGTTCCTGTGCATCCTGCTCACCGGGTGGGTCGGCTGGGTCCAGGTCACCCAGGTTGCGGTGGACCGGACCCTGCCCGACGGGACGGTCGTCACCGACATCGTCACTGACTATCCGGGCTGGGTCTTCTGGCCGATGATCGCCGCGGTGGTGGTCGCGTTCGTGACGGTGGCCAAGCCCCAACTGGCCCGGTTCCTCGCCCCGCTGTACGCCCTGGGGTTCGGCTTCTCGATCGGCGCCATCTCCCATATGTACGACCTGCAGTACGACGGCATCGTCGTGCAGGCGGTGGGGGCGACGCTGGCAGCACTCGGGGCGATGTTCGTCCTCTACGCCACCCGGATCATCAAGGTCACCCAGCGCTTCGTGATGGTTGTGGTCGGGGCGACGGCGGGGATCTTCGTGCTGTACCTGGTGACGTGGATCGCGTCGATCTTCGGCGCCGACATCGTGTTCTGGCGTCAGCCGACCGTGCTCGGCATCGGCATCTCGGTGGTGATCTGCATCGTGGCTGCGCTCAACCTGGCGATCGACTTCGCGTTCATCGAGCAGGCGACCAAGGCCGGCGCGCCGAAGTACATGGAGTGGTACGGCGCCTTCGGCATCACGGTGACCCTGGTCTGGCTGTATCTGGAGATGCTGCGGCTGCTGGCCCTCCTCCGCCAGGACTGACCGGTCCGGGCGACCAGCGTGACCGGGGCCGGGAATGATCCCGGCCACTCCTCGGTTGATACCCCGTGGGGTACCTATCCTCCGCTCTCACGGAGATCGACCTCTCGAGCCAACCACAAGGAGTGCCACATGGCGACGGTCGCGCTGACCAAGGACACCTTCGAAGCGACGGTGCGGGACAACTCGACGGTGTTGATCGACTTCTGGGCGTCCTGGTGCGGCCCGTGCCGGATGTTCGCTCCCGTCTACGAGAAGGTTTCCGCGAACCATCCCGGTATCGTGTTCGGAAAGGTCGACACCGAGACCGAACATGAGCTCGCCGAGGCGTTCGGCATTCGGTCGATCCCGACGCTCATGATCATCCGTGACCAGGTGGTGCTCTACAGCCAGCCGGGAGCGATCGGTGAAGACGCACTCGAGGACTTGGTGCGACAGGCAAGCGAAATCGACATGGATGAGGTCCGGCGCCAGATCGCAGCCGAACGGGCAGCGGCCGGCGCCTGAGGTCTCGGCCGGCGTCGGTAAGGGTCTCCCTCCCACTCCCGCCACCAGTACCGGCGCCGGCCGACCTCTCCTGTCTCCCCCGGTATCTCCCCGGGCATCAGGAGGGTGCCTGACGCGACGTTGCCGTCGTGCCATCATCTGCTCATGACCGGTACGTCCCACCGAGGACGTCTGCTCGTCGCCACACCTGTCATCGGCGACCTGAACTTCCACCGCACCGTGGTGCTCCTGCTCGAGCACAACGAGCAAGGCGCCCTGGGCTTGGTGCTCAATCGGCCCACCGACGTGGCGCTGCTCGACCCGTTGCCCGAGTGGGAGGGTCTGGCAGCTTCACCACGGGTCGTGTTCGTCGGTGGTCCCGTGGAGCAGGGAGCGGCGATCGGGTTGGCGCAGCGCCGGCCGGTGCAGGCGGGCGGCGACGGCTTCGATCCCATCCTCGGGTCGATCGGCACGTTCGACCTCTCGCGTGATCCGCACGACGTCGACGAGACCATCGAGGCGGTCCGGGTGTTCGCGGGCTACGCCGGATGGGGCCCCCGACAGCTCGAGCACGAGCTGGCAGCCGGCGCGTGGATCGTGGTCGACGCCCACCCCGATGACATCCTCTGCGACCATCCGGGCGAGCTCTGGCGGGACGTGCTCCGCCGTCAGGGCGGCGACCTGACGCTGTTGAGCTACTGCCCGCCCGACCCGTCCCTCAACTGACCCGACGGCGGCGGCTGGCGAGCACCGCGGGCCCGCAGGACCATCGTGACCACCACCACGAGGATCACCACGGTGGCGAGCGCGAGGGGAAGCCCGGTGGCTCGCCCGGGCGTCGAGTCGTGCTCGGCCGGTCGCTGGAGCCGTTCGGGATCGAGATCGCGCGGCGGGGTGGAGGACGGTGGCGCCTGCTGATCCGCGGCGGCCGTGGCGGCGGAGGCGGGTGACGAGGCCCACGTGAGCTGCGCTCCACCCGTCGCCCACATCGCGGACGCCGCCACGACGGCGACCACGACGGCGCGAGCGATCGGAGACATCACCGCTGGAGCGTAGGCCGTTAGGGTGACCGGCGTGCTCCGGGGCGGCAACGTCGACGGCGGCGCGTTCGGGCGCTGGGCGCGCGACGCGGACGGCTCGCCCACCTATCTGGTCGGTGGCCCGGCCATACCGGACGGGGTGCTGCCGCCCGGCGGGCTCGCCGCCTGCTGGCACCAGATCGGCAACGCCGGGCTCACGGCCACCGCGCACGCCGGAGGATGGGTCACCCTGTGGGCCACGAGCCGGGGAATGGTGCGTCTCACCGGCCCGTCGAGCCGGTGGGGGGTGGTGGGCGAGGTGCCGATGCGGCGGCGCGCCCGGTTCGGGTGCGGCTACGCGGCATGGGAGGCGAGCTACGCGGGCGGGCTGCTCGTGCGCCGGCGGGTCGGGTCGCCGTGCGACGACACGCCCGTGCTCCGAGTCGATGTCGAGATCGCCCACCCGGACGGCCGGCTCGCGGTCGCCTACGAGGAGGACTGGGTCGTCGAGCCGACCGTGCTGCTGGTCGGGGCCCTGATGAGCCCCCAC